>PXAS01000499.1 GCA_003565815.1 PVC group bacterium | reverse complement strand
TCATCAATTTCGGACGCAATTTTCCCATTCTTCATGTCTTGCCCAACCCCGGAAGACTGAACCTGGTCGTCCGTTACACCGACGGAGTGGCCCCGCTGGCGGGCGGCGAGTTCCTGATGCTTTTCCTGTATGCCTGCCTCTGGATGGCGTTGCTGGTTTCCGCAACCATCCGCCTTTTCCAAGCAAGGAGCGTGTAAACATGAAATCCCTGTTGTTTCCCCTGTTCACATTGGCCGTTCTTCTGATCAACGCCCTGCTGTCGATGCGGGTCGATCCACTGGCGTATTCCGGCGGGCGGGTCCGTGACGAGGAGGAGCGGGCCCGGCGCAACAGCAGTTCGCTGGCGGTCATGTTCGGAGAATTCCGGACCACCCTCAGCGATGTCATGTTCATCAAAACCGAACGTTACCTGCACGCCGGAGTCGGGTATGCGGCCCATCACTCGGCCATGAGTGCGGAGGAACTTGCCGACGAAGTGGACGAACACCAAAGCGAACTGGGGGTGCATGATCATCACGAGCATCACCACGAGCATGACCCTGAAGACATTGCGGGGCTGGAAATCGACCACGAACATGCGGGCACCGCGACCCTGATCCCCCGAGCGGAGCGGGATTTCCGGGGGCCGATCGGACGCCTGCACCGGGAAGTGAAACCCTGGCGCGATCCAAACAAACCCCATGCCCACACCGACGGGCGGGAATTGTTGCCCTGGTTCCGGGTCATGACCATGAGCGATCCCGGTTACATCCAGGGCTATATGGCGGGCGGATTCTGGTTGCAGTCCGAATCCTTGGAACTCGCCATCGACTTCATTGAAGAAGGTCTGGAAAAAAATCCAGATGATTTCCAACTGCATGTCTCCCGCGGACTTCTGCGGGTCCGCAAAGCTCGGCGGACGGGCGATTTGCATGCGGAAGTGCTGGATCCGGAAGTCAAAAACCTGCTCGAAATCGCCTTGGCCGATTTTCTGCGGGGCGCGGAATTGATGCAGCGTGTGCGGCCCGACGACGTGGACGAGGAGGGCTTCGGGAGCGGCGGATGGGGCAGGTATCACGAAAGCGACGCCATGGCCTCGGCCCATATGAGCGTGATCCTCACCCGGGATCTCGGGGATCCCGGCGGGGCAGCGAAACTTGCCCGACGCTTTTTGGAAATTTTCCCGGAGTCCTCCCCCTTGCAACGCGCCGCCGGTTTGGACGGTTCTTTCCATGAGTAACGCCCTTACCGTCAACGAGATCTTCTTCAGCATCCAAGGCGAGGGAGACCGCGCGGGATGGCCGTGTATTTTCATCCGCCTGTCCTTTTGCAATTTGCGCTGTGCCTGGTGCGATTCGGAATACACCTTTTACGAAGGACGGGAAATGTCCATTGACCAAGTCATGGACGCCATTTCCGGATATCCCTGCAAACTGGTGGAAGTCACCGGTGGCGAACCATTGGTACAGGAAGGAGCGCTTCCCCTGATGGCCCGCCTGTGTGACCACGGATACGAGGTCATGCTCGAAACCTCCGGCAGCCTCGACATTTCCAAAGTCGACCCCCGCGTCCGCCGCATCATGGACCTGAAATGTCCGGGTTCCGGAATGATGTCCCGCAACCGGATGGCCAACCTCGATCTGCTCACCGACACCGACGAACTCAAATTCGTCATCAAAGACCGCCTGGACTACGAGTGGGCCAAGGAATTGGTGCTCCGCGAAAAACTCAACGAACGTTGTCCGGTGCTTTTTTCGCCGGTCTGGGGCGAAGTGGAATTCCATGAACTGGCCGAATGGATCCTCGACGAAGGCCTGCCCGTCCGCCTGCAACTGCAAATGCACAAGTTCATCTGGGATCCCAACGCCCGGGGAGTGTGACCCAGCCTTTCCGAGCGTCGGAAGCCTGAAAAATTTCCTTTCCGACCCACGGATAATTTTGAAAACCCGCTCCGGTGGACTGAGGCTTTGGCAGAGGAAGAAATCAGAAGAGTTCAACCACGGATATACACGGATGGACATGGATTCAGGCGGGCGAAGGTGTGGAAGAAATCAGAAGAGTTCAACCACGGATATACACGGATGGACACGGATTCAGGAGGGCGAAGGTGTGGAAGAATCAGAAAATTCGAACCACTGATGGACACTGATAAACACTGATCCAGCATGGTGGAGACCGTTGGGAAAGGAACTGCGCGAATGCACGGCTGATTTTTTGAGTGAGGAAGGGTTGAAATATGGAGGCGGCGCGTCCCGCGCCGTGGTCTTCAAAATCGATTTCCGATAAACTTCATGAAGCTCCGTCTCCATGCGTTGAACCCCCACCGTTTCTCTTCAAAAAATCAGACGTGCCGGCGAATGTTGCTCCACGTTTTTCCTCTCCTTATCCGTTGTCCGGCGCAGGCATCCGTTGGTTCCATTTTCTGCATGCTGTTGGGGTGGGGGGACGCAGATCCTCGCTTGGAAACATTCGCGGTTTCACTCCCAAGAAACTCACATCGAGGGAAGCCGTTTTGAGGGGTTCCAGACCCCTTTGGGGTTTCTTTCCGCGTGCTCCAACACCAATCGACAAAAAAACTTGAGGACCTGCCTGATCACCAAAAAATAAAAAAATCTCCGTCGACCATGTTTCGTTCTTTCCCTCCGTTATCGGTCCCATTCTTTCCCGTGCTGTACGGACGCCACAAGTCGGATGTTTTTCATGTGCTGCCTTGGGGCAAATTGGCGGAGAGGGAGGGATTGCCAGTCGCTTCGCTCCTTCCCCGCTTCGCAGGGCCTACTTCGCTCGTACCTCGCTTCGTTTCGAACCCCTCCCCGTTCGAATCCCGGCGGTAGATGGGGCAAATTGGCGGAGAGGGAGGGATTCGAACCCCCGGAGCCTTGCGGCTCAGCGGTTTTCAAGACCGCCGCAATCGACCACTCTGCCACCTCTCCGGCTTGTGGATGCACCCGGATATACGGCGGAATCCGCTTGATGTAAAGAAATTTTCAGAAGGGGACATGGCTTGAGACCGTTCGAAGTTGGGCGTTCGATGTTCGACGCTTCTGAATCGTCTTGCAAGGGGGCGGCATCCGGTTTAAGAGACCGCGCATGACTTTGGAACAATGCCGTGAAAAAATTGACGCCCTGGACATTGAAATTGTCCGCACGCTGAATGAGCGCATTCGCACTGCCATGGAGATCGGTCGCCTGAAGCAGGAAACGGATGCGCCCGTGTACGTGCCCGCGCGGGAAATGCAGGTGTTTGAAAAGGTGATGCGCCTGAACGAAGGCCCGTTGACGGACGCGCATTTGCGGGCCATTTACCGGGAGATCATGTCCGCGGCCATTTCCATGGAGTTGGAATCTTCGGTGGCCTTTTTGGGGCCGGAAACCACCTACACGCATCAGGCGGCGCTCTCGAAATTCGGACAGAGCCTGCGATATTTGCCCTGCGAAACCATGGAACAGGTCTTCGAAGAGGTGGAAAAAGGAAACGCCCAATACGGGGTGGTCCCGATCGAAAACAGCATTGAGGGCGGGGTCACGCCGACCCAGGACCGTCTCACCCATACGCCGCTGAAAATCGTGGCCGAGATTTATTTGCCCATTCATCACTGCCTGATCGTGCAACCCGGAGCGGAGACGCCCACAAAGGTTTACAGCAATCCCCAGGCGCTGGCCCAGTGCCGAGGGTGGCTGGCGCGGCACTTCCCCGATGTGGAGATCATTCCCACCCGCAGCACCGCCGGGGCGGCGGACCATGTGCTCCGGGACCCGAATGCCGCCGCCATCGCCTCCCGTCTGGCCGCCGAGCAAAACGGACTGGAAGTGCTGAATGAAAACATCCAGGACATCGCCGGCAACAGCACCCGTTTTTTGGTGCTGGGCCGCGAATACGGTCCGCCCTCCGGCAAAGACAAAACCTCCGTCTTTTTCGGGGTGCGTCACAAAACCGGCGCACTGTTCCAGGCCCTCGAACCCTTGCACCGCGCCGGATTGAATCTCACCAAGATCGAATCCCGTCCCAGCAAGCAGCGGGCGTGGGAATACACCTTTTTCGTGGACATCGAAGGACACGCCGACGATGCGCGGGTGCGTGGCGCCCTGGACGAACTCGCCGACCACTGCGTGGAATTCACGGTGCTCGGATCTTATCCCATCGCTTTTCGGAGTTAACCCATGTCAACGCAAATTCAACTGATCCCCAAGTCCGGCATCGAACGACTGGCCGTGTACGAACCCGGACGGCCGCTCGAAGAAGTCGCCCGCGCCCACGGACTCGCCCCGGAGACCCTGGTGAAGCTGGCCTCCAATGAGAATTCGTTGGGACCGAGCCCCAAAGCCGTGGAAGCCATGCACGAAGCCGCCTCGAAAATGCACCTGTATCCCGATGGCGGCGCGTTTTATTTGCGCAAGGCCCTGGCGGAAAAACTCGGCGTCGCCCCCAACATGCTGCTCTTTGGCAATGGCAGCAACGAATTGATCGAATTCCTCGGACACGTCTTTTTGGAACCCGGCACCAACTTGGTGATGAGCCAGGCCGCGTTCATCATTTACAAATTGGTCGGGGACGCCTTTGGCGCCGAAACCCGCATGGCGCCCATGCGCAATTTCACCCATGACTTGGAGGCGATGGCCAAGCTGATCGACGAGGACACCCGCCTCGTGTATGTCGCCAACCCCAACAATCCCACCGGAACGCGCGTGGACAACGGCCAACTCCAGGATTTCCTCCATCAGGTGCCTTCGCACGTGTTGGTGGTGCTGGACGAAGCCTACGTGGAACTCCTCCCGCCCGACGAGCAGCCCGACAGCATTCAGTGGGTGTTGGACGGACATCCGGTGCTGATCCTGCGCACGTTTTCCAAAACCTACGGGCTCGCCGGGCTTCGCATCGGCTATGCGCTCGGCAGCCCCACGGTCCTGAGCTTGCTCAACAAATTCCGGCAACCCTTCAACGTCAACGCCATGGCCCTGGCGGCGGCCCTGGCGGCCATCGGGGATGAGGAACACGTGACGCGAACCCGGGCCCTGGTCCGGGAAGGTCTGGCGTTTTTCGAGCGCGAATGCTTCCAACTCAACCTCGACACCGTTCCCTCCGCGGCCAATTTCCTGCTCATCCGCACCGGGGACGGACGGCGGCATTTCGAGGCCATGCAGGAACGCGGCGTGATCGCCCGCCCCATGGACGGATACGGGTTGCCGCAATGGCTGCGGATCACCGTGGGGACCAAAACCGAAAACCGGCGCGCCATCGAAGTCTTGAAACAAGTGCTGGACGCGCACCCCGCCCACTCCGGGGAGGCCGGCGCATGAGTTCGGTGACGCTTTTGGGCGTGGGCCTGATGGGGGCGAGCATAGGCCTGGCCCTCAAATCCGCCGGGGTGTCGGTGACGGTTCGCGCTTACGCGCGGCGCAAGGAAACCCGCGACGCCGCTTTGGCCAACGGCATTGCCGATGAAGTCTTCGCCGATCCGGCCGAGGCTGTGCGCGGCGCCGATTTGGTCGTGGCCTGTGTCCCGGTGCGGGCCATTCCCGCTCTGATCGAAGCCGCCAAACCCGGACTCGGCAAAGAGGCGGTGGTCACGGACGTGGGCAGCACCAAAGCCTGGCTCGCCAACGAGGTCCGAACCGTGCTCGCGGGCACCGGAGTGCATTTTGTCGGGAGCCACCCCATGTGCGGCAGCGAAAAAACCGGACACGAGGCCGCAAGGCCGGATCTCTACCGGGATGCCGTGTGCATCGTCTGCTCCGACCCCGCCACCCGCGCCTCCGCCTGGCGGATCACCCGCTTTTGGACCCGTCTGGGCGCCCGGGTGGTGGAAATGGACGCCCAAAAGCACGACGAGCTTGCCGCCGCCACCAGTCATACCCCCCATTTGGCGGCCACCGCCCTGGTTTGCGCCACCAAGGGAGATCCCGAGGCCCTGCGCGACCTCATCGGCCCCGGGTTCCGGGACACCACCCGGGTGGCCGCCGGATCACCCGAAGTCTGGCGGGACATCGTGGAAAGCAATGCCCCCGCGATTCTCAAGGGACTGCGGACCCTGCAAAAAGAAGTCAAAAAGTTGGCCGACGATTTGGAGGATGAAAAGTTCGATGCCGTCCAGAAGCGATTGGCCCTGGGTGCCGAGCGCCGGCAAACGCTGTGCGCCTGCAAACCCAAGCCCCAAAACAGTGGCGTGCGGGTGGTGGCGATCGACGGACCCTCCGCGTCCGGGAAATCCACCGTGGCCAAAGGCGTGGCCCGGGCCCTGGGCGCGTTGTACGTCGATTCCGGGGCCATGTATCGGGGAATGACCTGGAAGGTCCTGCGGGCCGGGGGCGATCCGGAAAACGAAGACCAAGTCCGGGAAATCATGCGCGAAGCCAAATGGAGCTTCGAGACCGTGGACGGAGCGGTGCGATTTCAGATCGACGGCGAGGACCCCGGGGAAGAAATCCGCGGCGAAGCCGTGCGCGACAAAGTCAGCTACGTGGCCCGCATTCCCGAAGTGCGCACCTTTATCGTGGACCGCATTCGCGGCATGCGCGGCATGGGCAGTTTGGTGGTGGAAGGGCGTGACATCGGCAGCGTGGTATTTCCCGAAACCCGTTGGAAATTCTATCTCGACGCCGATCCCGCCGAGCGGGCCCGTCGTCGGAACGCCGAATTGCTGGCCACCGAATCCGACAGTTCCGAAGCCTCCGTGCTCGCCAACCTTACCAAACGCGACCACCTCGACAGCACCCGCAAGACCGCGCCCCTGCAAATCGCCCCCGGCGCCAAAGTCATCGACACCACCCACCTGACCCTGGAAGAAGTCGTGGAGGAGATCCTCGGCATGGTGGCCCAGCCGTAAATCGGCGGGTTGCGGGAAGTCTTGTGACCAGTCTGTCGGCTCAAATCCCCGCTGTGCCGCAAGGAGTTGAGAGCACTCATGAGATGGTCGAAGCCCCGATTTTGAAGGTTTTTCGCCCGTGACGGGGAGCATGGATTTGTGGCCGATATGGTCGAATGGAAGGGTTGATTTTTCAAGCGTCCGGGTGTAGGTTTTGCTTTCAGTTTCATGATTGCATTTCGAAATTTCTTTCGCCCCAAACCGCCGGTCCGCATTCGCCTGCCCCAACCTTCCGTTTTCGTTCTGATTCGCGGGGCGGAGGAGGAACGCATTGACGCGCAGTTCGATGAATCCGGTCAGAAGATGGTGAAGCTGATCGTCTATACGAAAACGCGATAGCTTATTTGGAAAAAACGCCCGCCCGGAGGAAGGGAAAGAGGCGCTCCGGCTGGGAGCTGTCCAGGCGGTAGAGGATCACGCCTTTGCCGCCGCGGTTTTGGCTGATGGCGATTTGTCGGAGAACTTGTCCGGGATCCAATTCGGAATTGGTGGAGATGGCGCCAATGCCGGGGACGAGGCGTTCGGCGACCCCGGGCTGGGCGCGCTGACGGTCGAGCCACCCGGCGAATTGATACGGATTGTCGGTGTAGTTCATGGGCATGAGCAGATCGACCCAGCCGTTGCGGGCCCAGACGGGCCAGTCCTGTCCCTGGGATGCGGCGGAGTCCGGCCAGGCGCCCCAGACGGCGACGCTGAGGGTGACGCGGGGAAATTCGGCTTTGACGGCGCGGTGAATGCGGGCCATGGCGTTGTGCAGTTGCTGTTGTCGGAATTTCTCGAATTGGGGGGCGAGGGGGCCGAGCGCTTCCGCGGGCCAGTTGGGGAGGCGGCGACCGATTTCGGCTTCAAAGGCCCGGCGCGCGGCGGGTCCGTAATCGGCGTTTCTTCCTGGGTAGCGCATGTAATCGAGGTGAATGCCGTCGACGGGGGCGAGGCGGAGAATTTCGAGCAGGGTGTCGATTTCGAATTGCACGTTGTCGGGATGGGAGGGGGACAGCCAGTGCAGATCGGTTCCGTTTTGATCCTGCATGAGGCGTCCTTCCCGCTTCATGCGGGCGAGGAAATCGGGGTCGGGTTGTTTGAGTTGCCAGCAAATTTTCCAGACATGGGCTTCGAGGCCGTGTTTGCGGGCGGCGGCGCTGAATTGACGGAGCTGGTCGCCGTGGCGTTCGAGGGTGCGGGAGCCGGGAAGCAGGCTGGAATGGTAGTGGGCCCGTCCGGCGCTGGAGAGATTGGGAAAAACGGCGGTGAAACCCGCGGCTTTGAGGATGCGGCAGGTTTCGTCCCAACCGCCGGCGTAAAATCCGGTGCCCTGCTGATCCCAGATGCCGATCATGGGGGTATTCCAGGCGGGGTGGCGTGCGGCCTGGGCGCGGCGCATGAGATCTCCCATGCGTCGCAGGTGGCGGAGGGCTTCGGCGTGGTTGTCGTTTTGCCGAGCTTGGAGGGCGCGGTTCCGAAGGCTTTCGGCCTGTTTTTCCATGTGTTCCGCCGGGGTGGACGCGTTGGTCGGAGGGGCGGGTCGCGGCAACGTCATGGCGTGGTAGTCAAAGGAGGGACGCAGGCTGTCGGGACTCCAGGTGGAGAGGAGGGCGAGGAGGGTATCTTGTTTGCCGGTCAAATCCCCGGCCCGCCAAGTGCTGACAAACCAGGCACCGTTTGGGTGGAGAAGGGCGGCGGGAATCCCGGAGGTTTCGCCGCGGGCGGTTTCCCAGGTGGAGAGCACCCGGGCGCCCTCCCGGGGATGGGTCCGCAGAAAGGACCAGGCATGTTGAAACACTCGGGTGGGAAAGGAGGGATCGGAGAACCGCATGCGGTCGTACAGGCCCACGGTTTGGGAACTGACGGATTCCCCGAGACGGATCCCCAGCAGTTCCGCCAGGGCCCGGTTGTCGCCTTCAAACACGATCAGTTTCGCGCCTCTTTGCACGCGGTTGCGGAGAAGTTCGACGTCACCGGGGGTGAGGTTGCGGGCGTAGGGCAGGATGATGATTTTGGCGGGGGGCAGTTTGGAGAGTTCGTCGGCCGGGGTGATGCCGTGGGGCAGGCCGAGGCCTTCGAGAATGCGTTGCATGTGCCAAAGGGTGACCCGGGAAAGGTAGCGTTCGTCGCCGGTTGTCGCACGGGATTCGCCGCTGATGATTTGGATGTCGGCGGTGAACGCTTCCAGGGAGAGTGGAATCACCGTGGCCCGGGCGGCGTTGCGGGGCCAAAACGAAAAGCGGATGGATTCGATTTGATGCCATCCGGCTGGACGGCCTTCGGTTTCGAACTTTGCGCGGGGGAGCAGGATATGGTGGTTGCCCGCGTGATTCAGGGTGTATCCGGCGCTGTACCAGCCGTTGCCGGATTTGAAGTGGATTTTCCCTTCCAGGATGTGCTCGGGGTGATCGACGCTGACGATAAATCGAAAGCCCTCGGCCCGGCTCAAATCCCGGTGTCCCGGACGTTCGAGGATGAGCCTCCGGTTTTCCGCCGGGAAGGCCAGGTCGAAAACGATGCCGATGGACTGGGTTGTCGGGCGGAGATGCTGTTCGCTTTGCAACCAATGCGTCGGTGAATCCCGGACGGTCAGCAGGGTTTCAAATTGTGCGGCCCGGAGCGGGGCGAGTGCGGTGGCAAAAACAAGGAGGAAAAAAGCGGCGCGGGATTTCATCCGTTGAGGGCTTCCCGCAGGTAGGGGTTGTCGCGCAATTCGTCGCCAATGCGGGTGGCTGGGCCGTGTCCGGGAACGACCACGGTTTCGGGGGGAAGTTTGGCGAGGCGGCGGAGGGACGCGTACAAGGTGGCCGTGTCCCCGCCGGGGAGGTCGGTGCGGCCCATGCTGCCTTTGAACAGCACGTCCCCGCCGATGAGCAGGTGGTCTTCGGGGAAATAAAATCCGACGCTGCCGGGGGAATGTCCGGGCAGGTGTAGGGTTTCAAAGGTGAAATCTCCGATGGAAAAGGACCCGTCTTGGGTCCATGCCGGGTTGATTTCGGGGACGGTTTCGGGATCGGGTTGGGTGTACCAGGGCGGGTTTTGGTTCCGGGAAGTGAAGGCCCAGGTCAAATCCTCGGGATGCATGAAGCAGGGCGCGGGCTGGGCCGCGTGCAGTTCGCCCAAGGCGCAGACGTGGTCGTAATGGCCGTGGGTGAGCGGATAGCCGGCGACCTGCAGATTCATGCGCTCCATTTCCGCCAGCAGATGTTTGGCGTCGGCGCCTGGATCGATGACCAGCGCCTGATGGGTCTCCGCTTCGAGGAGGATGCAATTGGTTTGAATCATGCCGGTGGGAATAACGTGTATTTTCATGAATCCGGGTCTTGTTTGGGCTTGGGTTTCATCTGCTTGTGCAAAGCCTCTTCCTCTGCGGTTTTGTGGGCATCGCCCTTGTGGCCCGGGTCTTCCTTGTTGCCGAAAATTTGCATCATGGTGACGACAAAGAGGCCAATGAGGATCAGTCCAACGAATACGATGGGTACGAATGCGGCCATGGGGGTCTCCTTTTGAGGTTATGCTTGGATGAGGATTGCTTCGAATTGACAGAGATTCGCTGTGTTCCGGGCTTCTTCTTCCATGCCCTCG
>PXAS01000162.1 GCA_003565815.1 PVC group bacterium | reverse complement strand
GGTTCGCCGGACGCTCGGCCTCGTCTTTCGCAACATCGACCGCCTGGACGCTCTTTTGACCGAGCTGATCGACTTGGCCCGCATCGAGGCTGACGCCTTCTCCCTGCATGCCACCCTTCGCAATCTGTCCCTCTTTGTGCGCCGGCAGGTCGAATTTTTCTCGGAGTTGGCCCAGGAGAAAGCCATCCGCATCCAGCTCGAAGCCCCGGAAGAGTGCCGGGTGTTTTTTGACGCCCCCAAACTGGAAAAGGTCATGGCCAATCTCCTCGGGAACGCGCTGAAATTTTCCCCGGCCCACACCACGATCCGGGTGAGGCTCGATGTCCATGCGCCTGACGACAGCAGCGGACATGTGGATGTCTCCGTCTCGGATGAAGGGCCGGGGATGGACGAGACCACGCGCGGACGCGTTTTTGAGCGCTTTTATCAGGGAGACGCCGGACTGGCCCGGGGACATGAAGGCATGGGCATCGGCATGGCGATTGCCCGGGAAATGATCGAAATGCACGGCGGCATCCTTGCCGTCGAAAGTGAACCCGGCCTGGGCAGCACCTTCATCTTCACACTTCCCCTCGGCTGCGATCATCTGGATCCGGACGATATCGACACCTCCGAAGCCCCGGAGGCCCGCCCGCACACCATCGGGGCCCGTGTGCCCCTGCCGACCCCCGGAGTCCTTGAGGAGGATTCCAATGCCCCCCTTGTCCGCCCCTCACTTCTTCTGGTGGAGGACAATCTGGATATGCGCGCCTATCTCCGGATGCACCTCGATTTGTTTTATGAGGTTCGGGAAGTGGACAACGGACTTGCCGCACTCGAGGCCCTGCGGGAGGCCGTGCCCGACATCATCCTCTCCGATGTCATGATGCCGCACCTCAACGGACTGGAGCTGTGCAAAAAAATCAAAGCGGACCCCAACTGGCGCACGATACCCATTCTGCTTCTCTCGGCCAAGGGCACCGTTGACAACCGCGTGGAGGGACTCAAGGCCGGTGCGGATGACTATCTCGGCAAACCCTTTTCCGTTCCCGAACTGCTTGAACGCCTGCGGGCGCGGCTTCCCCCGCCGCCGCCCGCACCGCCGCCTGGACCGGCCTCGGCGGCGGATGAATGGATGGAAAAATTGACCGCCTGCATCTCCGAAAATCTGGCCTCGGCCACCTTCGACGTCTCCGAACTTGCCCGGAAACTTGGATACAGCAACCGGCAGCTCCTGCGCCGTGTGGTGGACCATTGCGGAAAAACGCCCAGTGCCCTCCTGCTGGAATGCCGGCTTCGCCGCGGACACGAACTCATCGAATCGAAGCATTACGAAACGGTCGCGGAAGTCGCAAATGCGGTGGGCCTCTCCCCGCGGTATTTTTCCCGCCGCTACCGCCACGCCTACCGTTGCGGGAAGATTCCACTCTAATTCGTCTGTGTTGTTGGTGAGGGAAGAAGGAAAGAGGGGGAGAAGGATAGAGGGTCGGGTTAGGTGGCGAAGATCACGAATTCTTCTGTCTCGTCATTTTGAAAGAAGCGTTCCGAGTCCCGGCTTCAGGGCCTGTCGATTTATTTGCGAAGAAGAAAATTCAACCACTGATATCACTTATTTACACTGATAATAAAATATTAATGGTTAATTATTACCTGTCACTCTACATCAGTGCATATCAGTGTGCTCAGTGGTTGAATAAATCAACAGGCCCTTCAGCCGGTTCCTCAAGCCCCTTCAGGGGCGTGGATTCCGAGCAAAGCTCCGCAGACGGGGGCTGAAGCCCCCTTGGGAACCGGATAAATCCGGGACTCGGAAGCTAATTGCAGACGGGGACTGAAGCCCTCTTGGAACCGGATGATCAACAGAGAGCAATGAAAGAACCCGCTCACCCGTATCGATCAGGTAGAAGACGCGGAAAGATCCGATACGATATCTCCAAGTCGGAGGGTCGAACCCTTTGAGTTTCTTGATATTGGGTCCAAAAAACGGGGACTCGCGAATTTGAGAAGAGCGTCATCAAACAAATAAACTTTTTGAGGTAATTTTCAAAGAAATTACTTGCCAAAAGAGTGGGTTCTGGGGGATGATGCCAACGGAAGGAGACCCGCATTGCCCACCGCGCGAACCAAATTCATTCTCAGCAGAGCCGCCCTGTTACTGACCGTACTTCTGGGGGCGCTCACGGGACTGGGCATGTACACCTTTCAATACGCGGAGGGGCTGTCCTATTTGAGCACGGATCCGAAGGCCTGTGCGAATTGCCACATCATGCAGCCGCAATATGATTCCTGGCAGCAGTCCGGTCACCAACATGTGGCCGTGTGCGCGGACTGCCACATGCCGCATTCCTTTTTCGCAAAATGGATCGCCAAGGCGGAAAACGGCTACCATCATTCCGTGGCCTTTACCTTTCAAAATTTCCACGAACCCATCGTCATCAAAGAAAAAAACGCCCGCATTCTCCGGGAAAGCTGCATTCATTGCCATGGGGATTTTGTACACAACATCGCACTCGCCACCCATGAACTGGAGGGCGAGGCGGATTGCGTGTACTGTCACCGAAACGTGGGCCACGGCCCCCGGGCCGGACTGGGCGGACCTTATACCGAAGCCGAACTGAATTGGAGTGAACCATGAGTAAACGTAACAAAATCCGCCTAATTTTTCTGCTCGCCTATCTGGGCACCGCCTGCGCCACGGTGGCGGTGACGGCGCTCCTCATGAACATCCAGCAGCGCAAGCACGAGGCGGCCCGCCCCTATCAGCGGGTGGTGGAGGTGACGGAGGACACTACGGATGCTTCCGTATGGGGCTTGAACTGGCCGCGGCAATACGATCAGTATTTGCGAACCGCCGAGCCCACCCGCACCCGTTTTGGTGGCCACGGCGGCAGCGAATCCCTGCCCCCGCAAAAAGCGGAAATTTTTCCCTGGTTGACGCCCATGTTTCAGGGGTATGCCTTTGCCGTCGACTACCGCGAACGCCGCGGACATGCCTTCATGCTCAAAGACCAGGAGCAAACCGCTCGCCTCTCCGCCGCCCAACAATCCGGTTCCTGCCTGCATTGCCATGCTTCCGTCATGCCCCTGTACCGCGAATTGGGAGATGGAGACGCCATGCTGGGCTTCGAGCGGAGCTACGCCTTGAAATACGAGGAAGCCAACGAAATGCTGCACGAAATGGGCCACGCCCATCCGGTGTCCTGCGTGGATTGTCACGACCCCGACACTATGCAATTGCGGGTGACCCGTCCCGGATTCATTCAAGGCATCCAAAAACTGGCCGCTTCGGACGCCCCCGTGCCCCACCTGGAATCCATCGAACGGTGGCGCCGGGGGAACCGTGCCGAACCCTATGAACCCAACGCGGATTCTTTTCGCAATGAAATGCGCTCTTATGTCTGCGCACAGTGCCACGTGGAATATTACTGCGCCACCAACATGCCCCTCACCTTCCCTTGGGGAAAAGGACTCACCGTCGAAAACGCGGAACAATACTGGGAAGAGACCGAATTCCCGGATGGGGAGGCGTTCTATGACTACACCCACGCTCTCACCGGGGCAAAACTTTTCAAGGCGCAACATCCGGAATTCGAAATTTGGAGCCAAGGCACCCATGCCCGTGCGGGGGTTTCCTGCTCGGATTGCCACATGCCCTACATGCGGGACGGCGCCGCGAAAATCACCGACCACTGGGTAAGAAGCCCATTGCTGAACGTCAACCGCGCCTGCCAAACCTGTCACGCGGTCCCCGAGCAAGAACTGCTTTCACGCGTGGACACCATTCAAGACCGTCACCTGGAATTGCTTCACAACGCCGGGGAAGCGGTGGAAGACATGATCCATGCCATTGTTCAAGCCCGGGAGGCGGGCGCCACCGACGAGCAATTGAAGGCGGCCCTGACCCTGCAACGTCAATCACAGTGGTATTTGGATTTCATCGTCTCGGAAAACTCCATGGGCTTCCACGCGCCCCAGGAAACCGCGAGGATTCTCGGCAACGCCGCCAACTTGGCCCGGCAGGGTCAAATCGCGGCCATGCGCTGGCAAGAGCAATAATCGCAGGGCTCGGCCCTGACAGCTAATTCCGGACGAACCCTTACAGGGTAATCGTGATGATATCGTCGTCATCAGGGATTTGTTCCCGTTGGGGGGGGCGGGCCTGAATCTGATTGGCCTGTGTGGTGGGAAGGTACCGATAATACACCATCAGTGAAAGCGCCGCGAGGGTGGTGTTGTAGACCGGCCCCTGGCCGCTGCCTCGTCGAGTGAAACAATTCCAATACCCTCGCTCATGCTGGTTGGCAATCAACGCTTCGGCCATGCCGCGGTTGTATTCCTGGAAGGCACGCCCATCGGGATTGTTGTGAAACAACGCTTGAATCGCATAGTACCAGAGATTGATGGTGCCGCCGTATTCACGGGGATTGGGGCTGTTGCCCCACTCGGGCGGAGACCCTTGGGTGATGAAATTCAGGGATTGGCTGGAGGCGCGGCTGTTCCCGCGTCCGGTGAATTGCAGGGCCAAGGCCCCGGCGGCCGTCAAAATATGGCGCGACCCGGAATTTGCCCTTGTGTATTCGAAAGCCAGACCGTTGGACCTCTGACTACTCAGGGCCATCATGCCGTCCATGGCCTTTTGAAGCGCTTGGTTCAGACCGGGGAATTCCAAATTGTGGGTACGCGAGGCAATTTCCAGGGCTTTCATGCACTGCACGTGCCAGGCATTCACGGAGTTGTCGCTGCGTCCGCCACCGCCGTAGTGATAACCGGGGTTTCCACCGGGACCTGGAAAGCCGCCATCCTCCATTTGGTTTTCGATGATCACTCTGGCCGCCTTCAGCAGGGGTTCCCGCAACAGTCGGTTGTTGGTCATGGTGTACGCTTCGGCAAGCGCGTAGGTCGCCATGGGATGGGCATAAACCTCGCTTCCGGACTGGAATTTTCCGTCGGCGCCCTGATCTTCCACCAAATACCGGATTGCCCGGCTCACGGTTTGTCCATATTCGGCGGAACTCGGCGTTTGCCCGTTGGAGAGAAAGGTCAGCAACGCCAGCCCGGTGTATCCCGCGTTCCCGCTCCCGGCACTGGAATCCTTGCCCCAGGATCCGTCGGCACGCTGTACGCTTGCCAACCATTGCAAGGCGCGTTGCACGGCGGCTTCGGTGGCGCCGCCGCGTCCGCCCGCATACCGGTTCAAAGCCGCCTGTCGGGCCGCGGACGTGCGACCGGGCATCAGGTTGGTCATTTGCACGGGGCTGACAATATCGCTGAGCAAGCTGCTCAATTCATTGACGTTGGTGTCCGTGGGGGTCTGCACCACTTCGGGTTCCACGTCAAATGAGGTGTCGATTTCCGTTTCAAAGGTCGGTAGATCGACGTCCACGAATTCTTCCATGTCCAAGGGTTCCTCGATGATTTCCTCTTCGATGGGGTCGTCGAGTTCGACAAATTCTTCCTCATCAATCACCATCACCGTGGTGGTCTCGGAGGTGTCATCCGGTTCCATGGTGATAAAATGCAACATTCCCAACAGCAAGACGCTGTTGACAATGACGGAAATGAAGAAGCTGGTTCCGTGTTCCAATTTGTTTCGTGTCTGGTATTTCATGACTGATCTTTAGGTTGGGTTGTAACGCAAAGAAGATACCCCGAAAAATGGTAAAGTTAAGCCTAAATCGCGGAAAGTTCTTATCCTCGCCCACGGAAATAAACTTTTTGAACAACAACTGGTTTTTTTTCTCAGCTTCAGGTCTCGATGCGGGGTTTAGCGTTATTTTTGCGGACGAAAGCCCCTACAAAACAGACCAAAGCCATACGAAGATTTCTGGTTGACGGGCTCTAGCAAACGGGAAAAGTCCCGAGAAACATCCCTTGCTTTCTGAAATCGGCGGGGCATATACGGGGGATATGAACGACAACCCGCTGCTTGAACTCCAATTTCGCCACCATCCCCTTCCCTTTGCTACGGTACGCCCGGAACACATTGTCCCCGCCCTGGAAAAAGCGCTGGAGGCAGCCCGAGGACAAATCCAGGCGATTGAATCCAATCCGGAAACGCCCACATTCGCCAATACCATTCTCGCGCTGGAGGCCGCGGATGAGTGGGCCGACCGCATTTCTTCGGTTTTCTTCCATTTGCTGAACGTGGACGGCGGGCCGGAACTGCAGGCGTTGAGCCGGGAAATCCCCCCCATGCTGGCCAAATTCGGAAATGATGTCAGTCTCAACCCGGTGCTTTCAAAACGGGTGGAAACGCTTTACCACCAGCGGCAAGATGCGCGGCTCGATCCGGAACAGCTCACGGCCCTGGAAAACCATCACCTTCACTTCGCCAGAAATGGCGCGCTTTTACCCCCCGAAGAACAAAAAACGTTGCGGGAAATCGATCAGCGCCTCAGCGTCTGCTCCCCCAACTTCGCGGAAAACGTGCTCAAGGCCACCCAGGCCTACGCGCTCTGGGTGGAGGATGAACGCATCGTGGCGCCCCTTCCCGCCGGCGCCCGCTCCACGGCCCGAAAAGCCGCGGAGGCGGAAAACCGGGCCGGCGAGTGGAAGTTCACCCTCGATATGCCGAGTTTCATCGCGTTCATGACTTACGCCCCGGACGCGGATTTGCGCAAGCGGATGTATCTGGCCTACCAATCCCGTTGCGTGGAGGGAGAACACGAGAACCTTCACCTGATCCGGGAAATTCTGGAGCTGCGCGACCGCCGCGCGAAATTACTGGGCGATGAAAACCACGCCGCCTATGTGCTGGAGCGCCGCATGGCCCGGGATCTGGAAACCCTGCAGGCCTTTTACGAGCGGCTCTTCCCCGTGGTCATGCCCGCGGCCCGCAAAGACCTGGAAGAGGTGCGCGCCCACAAAGAATCCCTCACGGGCGAACGCGAACTGCACCCGTGGGATTTCGCCTACTACGCCGAAAAACTGAAAAAAGCCAAGTACGACCTCGATCAGGAAGCCTTGCGCCCCTATTTTGAATACGAATCCACCCTGAACGCGGTGTTCGCGCTCTGTCGGAAGTTGTTCCATTTGCAGTTTGTCCCCACCGATGCGCTCCCGGTGTACCGCGAAGACGTCAAGGCTTACCGGGTCGAGGACCTACGGAACAAGCGCTTGATCGGCCATTTGTATCTGGATCCCTTCCCGCGCCCCACCAAACGCCCGGGCGCCTGGATGAACAACCTGCTTGGCCAGGGCCTTTGGAGCGGAAGCGTTCAGCGGCCGGACGTGGTCATCGTCGCGAATTTCACCCCGCCCTCGGAGGGTCCGGCTTTGCTGACCTTGGACGAAGCCAGCACCCTTTTTCACGAATTCGGCCATGCCCTGCACGAATTGCTCAGCGAATGTACCTGCCGCTCCGTGGCGGGCACGCATGTGTTCTGGGATTTCGTGGAGCTTCCCTCGCAACTAATGGAAAATTGGCTCACGGAACCGGAATTTCTCCGGGAATTCGCCCTGCATCATGAAACCGGCGAAGCCATTCCCGAAAGCTACATCGAACGCATCCAGGCCAGCCAGACGTTTCTGAAGGGCTATCAGGCGGCCCGACAATTGAATTTCGGCATGCTCGACCTGGCCTGGTACACGACCCCGCCGGAAGCGCTGGGCCCGGATTTGATTGCCTTCGAACGGGAAGCCACCCGTGAATTCCAATTGTTTCCGCCCCAACCGGGCACCGCCATGTCCCCCTCGTTTCAGCATATTTTTTCCGGCGGATACTCCGCCGGATACTACAGCTACAAATGGGCGGAAGTCCTGGAAGCGGACGTCTTCAGCGTCTTCAAGGAAAAAGGACTCTTTGATCCCGCCACCGCCGAAAGTCTGCGCGAAAACATTCTCTCCAAGGGCGGAAGCCGCCCGCCCATGGAACTGTTCCAGGCATTCCGTGGACGCGAACCCGATCCCGACGCCCTGTTGCGACGCGACGGCCTCCTGTCCGCCGAGTAAGACGGAACCGTCATCTCCCCCGCCCCGCCATGCCCGGCCTCTACCTCCATGTTCCTTTTTGCGTGCGCCGGTGCTTGTATTGCGATTTTTACATCGTGCCCCTCGGAGAAGGCCCGCTGCCCAAACGCCTGCGCGACTTCCGCTCCCTCAAACACCGGGGATATCTACAGGCGCTGGAAACGGAGCTGCGCGCCCTGCCCGCTTCCTTCCGGCCCGACACCGTCTACGTCGGCGGCGGCACCCCCACCGAACTGCCCCTGGAGGATCTGCGGCGCCTCCTGCAAATGATCGAGCATCATGTCGATCTCTCCCGGGTCCGGGAATTCACCCTCGAAGCCAATCCCGGCACCCTGGATACGGAGATGGCGGACCTCATTGCCCAAAGTTCCGCGGACCGCGTTTCCCTGGGGGTGCAAAGTTTCGATGACCCCACCCTCGAAACCCTGGGCCGCATTCACACCGCCGGGGAAGCCCGCCGGTCCGTTCAGCTGTTGCGGGACGCCGGCATCCGCAACCTCGGCATCGATTTGCTCTTCGCCCTTCCCGGGAACAATGCGGGGACCTTGCAAACCAATCTGGACGCCCTGGCCGAACTCCAGCCCGAGCACGTGAGCTGGTACAGCCTCGAATTCGAACCCGGCACCGCCTTCACGGAAATGCGCGACAAAAGCTTTCTCAGGGAACCGGAAGGCGAGGAGGCGGACCTCGAATACCGGACCCTTCGCAAAGGATTGCGCGAGTTGGGGTACACACAGTACGAACTGTTCAGCTTTACCCGCAACCACCCCTGCATCCACAACATCAACTACTGGCGGGGAGGCGAATTCATGGGCTGCGGCCCTTCCGCCCACTCGCACGACTGCGGCGCCCGCTGGTCCAACCCCGCCGACCTCACCCTGTGGACCCAAGCCTGGTTCAAGGGCGTTCCCCCGGAAACCACAAAAGAAACCCTTCCCCCGGAAGCCAAGGCCCGGGAGCGGCTGATCACGGAACTGCGCTTGACCCAAGGCATTTCCCTGTCCAAATTCGCGCGGGAAACCGGATATCCTCCCCTGGGGCTGATTCCCGAGGAACGCCTTGCCGAATGGACCGAAAACCATTGGCTCTCCCTCCGGGGCGACCAACTGAAGTTGCGTCCGTCCGCCTACCTGATCAGTGACGCGCTCTTTCGGGAAATCGTCCCCGGACGGTGAGACCCGTGCGTTGAGGCCATCGGTTTTTTGACATGCCGGCCGTTTCCGGTAAATTGAACCAGGATTGCAAAGTTTCCGTTTGCGGGTGAATCGGTTTCCGAGTAAGGGGGAGGCATGCATACTCCTTCGACTTTGGTGGAACATTTGGTGGCGGCGGAACGGATCGTGGTGTTCACGGGCGCGGGGATCAGCACGGGCGCGGGCATCCCGGATTACCGGGGTCCGCGGGGCATCTGGAAATCGCGTCCGGAAATTCCGTTGGACCAGTTCTTGGAGGATCCGGAGAAACGGCGGGAATATTGGCAGCAAAAGAGTGAGGACTTCATGCGCTGGGGAAGCGTGGATCCGACGCCCGCGCATCTGGCCTTGGTCAGGCTTCAGGACTTGGGGAAACTGCGGGCGGTGATTTCACAGAATATTGACGGGTTGCACCGCCGCTCCGGTATCCGGGAGGATTTGCTGGTGGAATTGCACGGACGCATGGACCAGGTGGTGTGCGCGGGATGCGGATTTCGGGATGCGGCGGCTTCCTATTACCGGACCTATTTGGAGGCGGGCAAGATTGGCGATTGTGTCGAATGCGGTCATGTGCTCAAGCCGGGAGTGATTCAGTTCGGGGAAAATCTGATTCAGGAGGATTTGTGGCGCGCGCAGGCGGCGATGGAGGACGTGGATTTGGTGATCGCGGTGGGCAGTACCTTGGCGGTACAGCCTGCGGCCACCTTCCCCATCATGGCCGCCCGCATGGGGGTGCCATATGTGATTGTGAACCAAGGAGAAACCGCCCACGACGGCATGCCGCATGTGACCCTCCGGTTGGAGGGGGACGTGCAGGAAATTCTACCGACGGCGGTGGCAGACGCCGCCGCGATGTTCGGCTGAAACCACGGATTCGCACGGATGGGCACGGATTTTCCGTAGATCGGCAGTCCCTTGCCGATGATTTCTGACTTCGCGACAAGGAACCGTCGCGCTACCCTGGCCGTTGAGCATGTTTGGATCGCGGGACTTCGCCTCCCGGGCTTAGGGTCCACCGAAAAAAGATGATACAAAAAAGCGTGTATCTTGAAGTCCGGTTTATCGTAAGCGCTTGGCCGGTAGAAAATAGAGGGCTGAAAAAGGCTGTCTGAAACGGCTTTTGTTCACCACGGAGAACACGGAGGACACGGAGAAAGGAACATGGAGGCTTGGGTAGTGCGGATGTCATTCGGCGAGCCCCGGAAGGCACCCCGAAAAGCCGAATGCCATCCAGTTCCCACTCGCTCCCCAGCGAGTTACACCCTGTTGGAGCTATACCGCAGG
>PXAS01000080.1 GCA_003565815.1 PVC group bacterium | reverse complement strand
CGGCAATGCGGCGGGCAAAGCGGGGGAGTTCGGGATCGCGGGCCCCCATGACCAGCAACACGTCCGCGGAATCCAGGGGCACGTTTTCCGGGTAATCGTCCGGCGCGTGGGCCCGGGCGCCTTTTTCCCGGATGCATCGGGCCAGGTCTTCGCCTTCAATCCCTTTCGGGGCGGTGCCGCCCGCGTAAAACACGGGCAGAATCCAGGCCTCGTCTCCGGGACGAAGGTTGCGGGCAAAGGCTTCCGCGAGGGCCTCGAAATTCTGGCGCAGGGGAGCGAATCCATGCGGACGCCACAGGGCGATCAGGCGGCCGTTTTCGGGGCGGACGGCGCGGATGGCGGCGGCGATTTTTTCGGGGTTGTGCGCGTAATCATCATAGACCCCGGGTCCCTCTCCGGATGGGGTGCATCTTTCCAGCCGCCGTTCCACGCCGCGAAAATCGGCCAGCGCCGTTTTCGCTTGATCCGCGGAGGCGCCGCAGAGTTCCGCCATTTTCACGACGGCGGCGGCGTTGAGGGCATTGTGGGCGCCGGGTAGGTGAGGGGGCAAATGGGAGGACAGGGGGGGACCTGCATCCACCAAACGGGCTTTCAGGCCGGGAGTTCCCTGTAAAAGTGCCCGTACGCCGGGTCCGCAAACAATGGCGCGCGTGACTTGGCGGGCAAAGGCGCGGAAGAGATCCAGGGTGTCTTCGGCATCGTGATGGTCGGGAGCCATGCCGGTAATGAGCGCGATTTCCGGGTGGAAACGCAACAGACTGCGGTCACTTTCATCCACTTCCACCACCCACCATCCGGTGGGATCCCGACCGAGTCGAACGTTTCCGGGGTTGTTCGGGTGCTTCCAGTTCAGGACGCCGCCGCCATTGACCACCCCGGGGTCGAAGCCGCAGACTTCCAAGGTGCGGCCCAGCCAACCGGTGCAGGTGGTTTTCCCGCTGGTGCCCGCGATGGCGGCCACCCGCCCGTTCCCCACGCATTGGGCCAGGGCCTCGGCGCGGTGCCGTTCGGGAATGCCAAGTTCGCGGGCGCGCACCCGCTCGGGATTGTCGGCTTCGACGGCGGTACTGATGACCAGGGCACGGGTTTCGGAGGTGAGCATGCGCCCGTCTTGGGGCGTGAGTTCGATGCCAAGCGATTGCAAGGCGTCGAACACGGGCAAATGAACGCCCTGGTCCCAAAAGCGGTCCGATCCCGTGACCCTGTGGCCCCGGGCATTCAGCAATTGGGCGATGGCGTTCATGCCCACGCCGCCCACGCCGGAGACGTGGGTGTGCGGTTGCGCGGAATTGGCGGCCTCGTTTTGCATGGGGGAGGTTATCGGGGCGGGGGCGGTTTTCGCAGGGGACGGCTTGGGGATTTGGGGCGCGGCGCCTGGGGCGGCGGGGCATGCTCGGGATTCACGTCCAAATCGGCGCGGAGTCCGCCGCCCTCGTGTACCTGGAGTCCGGCGGCCCGCAGGGTTCCTGAAAAATCGCCGGTGGGATGAATGGTGAGGGTGCCCTTCAGGCGGGCGTTGCCACAAAAGGCGCCGTGGAGTTCCAAATGCCGGGCGTCAATCGGTTTTCCGGGCGTGACTTTCATCTCTTCGCCCAGTTCCAGGTCCGACAATGTCAGGCGGACCCAATCGATGACGGAGGTCTTGGAGGCGGTGACCCTACGGCAGGCGCGCACTTCCGTGCCCTGCATTTTGCCGTGCAACACCAGATCGTTGCACACGAGTTTTCCGCCTTTGAGGTTGGTTTCGGGCGGGACCGTGACCTGACCGCCGGTTTCCAACTCGTCATGCCAGTCCCCGGGGGGGAGGGTGACGTCGTCGAGTTTCATGCGGTGGCGGCAGCCCTGACACACGAAGAGTTGGAGCTTGCCGGTGATTTCCGAGACGTAGCCGCATTCGGGGCAGATGATCTCCCGTTTGCTGGGCATGACCGAGCGTCCGATGCGGGTGCCGGCCTTTGCGGAGCCGGGCGGGGAGGCGCCACTGGCCGCGGCTTTCTTTTCGGCGTCCGGGCGCAAAGGATCCCCGCGACCATGCCGCGCCGCCTCTTGGGCGGCACGGATGGCCGTGTATCCATCCACAACCTTGGTTTTTTTGGACGCCATCGGCGGGTCCGCCGATTACTTGCGCTGGTCCTTGGCGTCTTGTCCGCCGCCTTGTTGACCCTGCTGGCCTTGCTGGCCCTGACCCCCTTGTTGGCCCTGCTGGCCTTTGTCCTGTTGGCCTTGTTGCCCCTGTTGTTTGGGCGGATCTTCGATCTTGATGGGCTGTCCGGTGGGGTTGACCTCGGATTTGCCGATGAAGGTGACGCCGTCTTCGACCGCGAGGCGCTTGGCTTTGATGTCGCCCATCATGCGGGCCGTGGATTTGAGTTCAATGCGGTCCTTGGCCACGATGTTTCCTTGGATGGTGCCGGCGACACTCACGGAGTTGACGTTGAGGTTGCCTTTGATGGACCCGGATTTTCCGAGCAGTACGTCACCTTCGGAGATGATTTCGCCTTCCACGCGGCCATCGACCTGGATGGAGCCGGTGGTTTTGATGGTGCCGTGGATTTCGACTTCCGCGGAGATCACGGATTTGGTTGGGGTTTGGTCATCGCTCATGGATGGATTCCTTGTTTTGGGGTTGAGTCATTTGGATGAAAAACGATGGCAACGTCCGCACGGGCGTCCGTTGTCGGTTGCAGGATCCATCCCTACCCACTCTTCCGTCAAAACGAAAGTACATTTATGGCACTTCTGCCAACTTACAGCTTGCCATTTCCTCCGTGATGGGTTTCAATCACGGGATGAAACCCCTGCAAAACCGCTCGATCATGAAAACACTCGCTTTTTCGCTCGCCCTTTCCTTTGCCGTTGCCGTTCCGCTGCATGCCGACGCCCCGATCGCGGGATACGCCACCGACACCCCCATGGCCCGGGTGGCCCGGGAATTGGATATGGGCGGACCACAGTTTCAACTGAACGATGGCGCCTACCAATGGGCTTCGGTTTCCGGATTGTTCGAGTTTATCCCCATGTTGTTTTCCGTGGGAATGGCCGCGGACCCCAGTATGGATCTGCCGCCGAATTTCGCGGAGACTTTGCGGAAACTTCCCGATTTTCTGGGTCTGAATCAAATTCTGGCCAGCGGGGAAAGCACGGTGGCCCTGCCGGAAGGCGGATATTTGAGCCGGAGAATTTCCCTCCTGCAGCCGGACGCGCCCGGATTGATTTGGCACTTGCACGGCAAATCCTTCCGCTTGGAAGACGAAATCCGGAAACTGCCGCCCACGACCGCCGCCATGCTTCGGGTCGGGTTCAATGCCCCGCTCGCCATGCGGCGAGGCATCCAACTGGCCCGCGAATTGGGAGTTCCCGAGGAATTTCTGGCGGAAGCGGTCGAAGTCATGACGGAAAACAAAGAACTTACCCAGGCGATTATGGGCGCCATGAACGAAGGGGTCACGCTGGCCTTCTCCCTGAATGCCGAAATTCAATGGCCCCTGCCCGTTCCGGGCATGGAACCGCTCCCGGAGTTGGGCATTGTGCTGTTGATTCCCGATGCGGAACAGCATTTGCTCCCCCGTATGCTCGAACTGTTCGCCGAATCGGTGCCCATGCCCATGCAACCCGTGGAAATCGGCGGTTTGGAGGCCATGACCCTGCCGGTGCCCATGCCCATGCCGTCTCCCATGGCGCTGACCGTGGCCCATCTGGACGGGCGCATTGCCATAACCTCTTCAATCGCGCTGATGGAATCCCTGGTTGAACGCCGCGGCGGAGCGGGGGACGCCCCCCTGTTGGCGCGATTGGCGCCCGGGCTGCCGGAGGAATCCGTGGGCGCATGGATCAGCAATCAAGAATTCCAGAAATTGATTTCAACGATTTCGGTCGGCGCCATGCAAATGAGCCCCGCCCAATCCGGAATGCCGCACGAGGCCACCGCGATGATGCAGGGATGGATGCAGACGATTGCCGAGGTCTACAACATCAATCTCATCACGGAGGTGCGGGGGGATTTGCGTCAGACCATCCTTCTGCACAGCCATCCGATTTCGGGCGGGTTTCCGAACCAAACGCAACTTGTGGCCGGCCCCGCCGTGGTGGGCATGATGGCCGCGATCGCTTTGCCTGGTTTTACCAGAGCCCGCCAAACCGCACAGCGAAACGCCTGCATCAACAATTTACGTCAAATTGATTCCGCCAAAGACCAGTGGGCGATCGAGGAGGGGAAAATGACCGGCGATGTTGTCACCGAGGCCGATATTCTCCCGTATTTCAGGGACAATGCCTTGCCCGTTTGTCCCGCCGGCGGCGCCTACGAATTGGGTGTCATCGGGGAACCGCCCACCTGCAGCCTCGGTGAAGCCCTTGACGGCCATGCCCTTCCCGGGAACTGGTAACCCCTCCCGCCATGCGCATTTTAATTGCCGATGATGACAATACTTCCAGAGCCGTGCTTGCCGCCGTGCTTCGGAAAATCGGCCACGATCTCGTGGAAACCTGCAATGGCGCCCAGGCCTGGGAGGTGTTGAAAAAACCGGATGCCCCCCGTCTTGCGGTTTTGGATTGGATGATGCCGGAAATGGACGGCATCGAAGTCGTGAGAAAGGTGCGCGCCAACCCCGCCGGCGAACCCATCCATCTCATCATGCTCACCGCCAAAGCGGAAAAGCAGGATATCGTGGCCGGTTTGGAGGCGGGGGCGAATGATTTTTTGTCCAAGCCCTTCGACCCGGGAGAGTTGCGGGCCCGCATCGAAGTGGGCTGCCAATTGATCGGCACCCGCCTGGCCTTGGAAAAAAAAGTCGATGAACTCGAGGAAGCCTTGGGGCAAATCAAAACCCTGCGCGGCATTCTGCCGATTTGTTCCGGTTGCAAAAAAATACGGGACGACAAAGGCTATTGGCAACAGGTCGAGGTCTATTTACAGGCCCACAGCGACGCCGAGTTCAGCCACGGCCTCTGTCCGGAATGTTTGCAGGGATACTATCCCGATTTGGTCGACAAAAGCCGATAGGCCGATTCTGGACGAACCTTTAGTCCTTCAGAGAAGACAACGCCTCCAGCGCCTCGTCACGGGCCAGGGCATGATCTACGATCGGCTCCGGATAGGCCTCGGGGGGGGCGTCCATTTCCCAGGGCGCGTGAATGTCTTTCGGGGACAGACCCTTTAATTCCGGAACCCATTTCCGGATGTAGGCCCCCTCGCCATCGAATTTCTTGCTCTGCAACATGGGGTTGAAAATTCGGAAATATGGAGCCGCGTCCGCCCCGCATCCCGCCGCCCACTGCCAGCCAAAACTGTTGTTGGCCAAATCGGCGTCCACCAAAGTGTCCCAAAACCATTTTGCCCCTTCATGCCAATGAATGCGGAGGTCTTTGACCAAAAACGAGGCCACGATCATGCGCACCCGGTTGTGCATCCAGCCCGTGGTCCACAATTCACGCATGCCCGCATCCACGATGGGGTATCCGGTTTGTCCCCGTTGCCATGCCTGGAGGTGATCGGGATTGTTTTCCCAGGGAAACGCGCTGAATTTTTCCTGCATGGGCTCCAAATCGAGTTGGGGCTGATGAAACAGCAGGTGAATGGCAAAATCGCGCCAGACCAATTGACGCAACCAGGCGTCCACGCCTTTGCCGCCGGCGTCTCCGCTGGCGGCGGCGGCCTTGGCATCGTGCCAAAGCCGGCGGGGGCTGATCTGTCCGAAGTGCAAATACGGGCTGATCCGCGACGTGCCGGGTTTGGCCGGGAAATCACGTTCGTCCTTGTAATCGCCCGCGGCGGATTCGAGAAACGCTTCCATTTGCGCCTCCGCACCCGCGAGGGTGGGGGTCCACTCGTCGTAAAAGGCTTTGTCCCATCCGATTTTCGGGAGCAGGTTCCAGTCGTCCATCACCTCTGATTTCGGAAATGAATCGGGGTGCATCCAGCCATCCGGGGCATCGAGGGGTTCTCGGGGATCGCCCCGGGAGATCACGTTTTTGTAGAAGGGGGTATAGACCTTGTAATATTCCCCATTCTGCGTCTCAATTTCATGGGGTTCCCGCAGCACCGAACCCCGGAAAGATTTCGCGGGCAGGTTTTTCTTCAATGCGGTGTCGGTTTTCACGCCCGCGGAATCGTAGCGACGATTCCAATGGATTTCCCCCGCCCCCGTCTCTTCGAGCAGATCCCGGAGAAGTTTGAAGGGGTCTGTCCCCATTCGAAGGACCAATTTCGAGCCCCGATCGGAGAGGGTCTTGCCGAGATCGACCAGCGCGTGATGCAACCACCAGCGGGAAGCGCCCCCGCGCGGCCAGGGGGCTTCCGCCTCGGGGCTCCATAAATAAACCGGAATCACCGGGCGTTTGGATTTTGCGGCGGCGTGAAGGGCGGGATGGTCATCGAGACGCAAATCGTTTCGAAACCAAACGAGAATTGGGGAATGATCCGACATCAAACTTATATCGCATTTCGCACGGGAACCTTACCGGATTTTTTGGGGTGAAATCGGAGTGATTTTGGAGAGGGGGTGAGAAGACACCACCGAAAGATAGGCCTCATCCCCATTTTCAATGAGTTCAAAGTCCACAATGAGTCGATTGAAGTCACGAAACAGCAATCTTTTGCGGTTCATCAAGCTTGTGATCATTTCCCTGGCGATTGGGCGTTCCGCGGTCGGGAGGATCGACAGATGCTCTTCCCAGATGTTTACCCCCTTCCAGTCCTCCATGATGGCTGCATTCCATGCGAGCATGGCAAACTTCAAAATTTTCCTGCGCATTTCCAACGGGTCATAAATATTGTCATAAGGCTCCGCGAACGATTCCAGGACCGCGGACATTTTCGTGCCATCGGAAGGCGTCTGAACGATCAACTTTTTATTCGCGTGCTGTTCTTGCACGCGATCCATGAGTCTTTTCATGGACAGTTGTCGTTGCCGGCGTTTTTCTCGTCGATTGATTTTTTTTTGTATGTGCCATATTGAAATTCTTGATGGTGGGTCGGTTGAGGAGCTAGAAGACGGAATCCTTTTTACAAAAGATTACCCGAATTTCAATTCGTTCCCGTCTCATACCGGCGGGATAAAATCCAACAGTTGTCCCCCCCGGAGATGTGTCCGAGGGTGTGCAGGGCCACGTGTCAGCTCAAGATCGGGGAGGAAAGGCCGCCAAAATGGTGCCAGCCTGCACCGCGTTGGGTTTCGATGGGAAAATGCTCGAAACAGCACCAGGATTCCCCAACCTCGCGCTCCCAAAGCGCCAGGGCCCGTTCGGCATCCGTGGCAAAACTGGTGACTTCCAGTTCCTTGGCATAAGGTCCCCAGGGGGGGAGGTGTGTGGTTTCCATGCCCGGACGCTTACCGTTTTGCCAAGTGTTTGCCAACTGAGAGACAAACCCCTGATACGATGTTACCCGATTTTCATCCACCAAGTGAATTGAAATTCGCCGGGTTGGATGCGGTAGGATTCGAGGGTGTCGGGTCCGCAACTGCCGGTGCCGAGGCCGCGGTGGCGGATGTCGAGGTTGAGGTGGACGCGTTTTGCGCTCGGCAACTCGTGGGGATGCCGGGCGGCATTGAGTTCGGCGGGTGTCCAAGGAAGCAGGGATCCGGCAAAGGGCTTGTCGGCCCGGACGAGTACGCCAAGGCCGTTCCGGTTTCGGGCGCTGATCCAGCGCAACTCCTCGTGGTTGCCGCTTTCCTGGGGAACGATGTAGGGGAAGAGCTGTTCGCGGACATTTCCGGAAAAATGGCCGGTCCATGCCCCCGCCTTGCGGTCGGGATAGGTTTCACAGGGTCCGAGTCCCAGCCATTCCAAATGCTCGAAGCCAGGGTCGAGTTCGCAGGTCACGCCCACGCGGGGCAGGTCGGGCAAGGCTTTGTGGGCCAGGATATGATGGTCCATGCGCACCCACCCTTGTTCATGAAATTGCCAGGTTTGTTGGTGCCGGAAGGCTTCGGCAAGGTCGCCGGCGGCATAGGTGCGGCTGAGAACCAATTTCCCGTCTTCGTGCCGGGCTTCTTGGCGGACGGGGCGGAGGTCGTGCAATCCGGCCAGGGTCCAGCGGCCGATGCATCGATCGGGGCTTTGCCAATGTGCTTTGCGGCCTTTCACGCCTTCGTTGTCGATGAAACCGCGCAGAATCTGCAGGTCGGGTCCTCCGAGAATGACGGGTTTCCCGCCATGGGTGACGCCCGCGGAACGGGCCTGGTCCAGATCAAAGCGGTAGACGGTCTTGCCTTCGGAAATCGTCAGGTGTTGATCGTCTTGTTCGACTTTGATTCCGGAAGTGGATTGGGCGGATTTCAGCTTGCGGGGGCTTGGGGCCTTGCGGCGGCCCAAGGGAAACTGTTCCCAGGCCACTTCGTGTCCATCGGCATCGCTCGCGGAAACCCGAAGCAATCGCTCTTCGCCGGGTTGAAGGTCGTCTTCCGGCAGGGGGATGGAAAGGTCGACGCTTTCCTGCGGTTCGGCTTTGCAGGTGCCGAGTTTGCCCCGGGCGACGGTTTTGCCATTGAGATCAATGCGCCAGGAAAGCTTCAGCCAGTCGGCCTTGCGGAAATAATTTCGGTTCAAAACCCGCAATTTCCCGGTTTTGGGGTCGAAGGACTCGAAGTGCAGGGGCTGAAACAGCTTTTTGCATTCATCCATGGCGGGTTTGGGGATGCGATCGGGCTGCACGAGTCCGTTGCAATTGAAATTCACGTCGTTGGGCTCGTCGCCGTAGTCGCCGCCGTAGGCCCAGAACTCGCGTCCGTCTTCGGTTTTCTTGCGGAGGCCCTGCTCGACCCAGTCCCAGATAAACCCGCCCTGCAATACGGGATACCGGTACACGGCATCCCAATATTCTTTCAGACAGCCGTTGCTGTTGCCCATGGCATGGGAGTATTCGCAGGAGATGAAGGGGCGGCCGTCGGTGGGGTTTTTGCCGAAGGCTTCCCACACATCGACGTGCTCGTACATGGTGGAATTGAAATCGTGGCTGCGTTCGCCGCCGGGGGTGTGGCGATTTTTTCCTTGTGTCCAACCCCGCCGGTTTGCGGGTTCGTTGTGAAGCAAACGGGAGTCGTCGAGGGCGCGGGCGGCATCGGCGGCCAGGTCGTGATTGCGTCCGTACCCGGTTTCGTTTCCGAGGGACCAGGCGAACACGCTGACGTGGTTGCGGTCGCGCAAAACGAGATTTTCCACACGTTCCCGGAAGGTCGCGGCCCAGCGCGGATCGTGACCGAGGGTGGCGTAATTGTCGTGGGCTTCCTGGTTGGCCTCGTCGATCACATACAGGCCCACCTCATCGCAGATGTCCAGCCATTCGGGGTCGTTGGGATAGTGGGCGGTGCGCACGGCGTTGAAATTGTGGTCCTTGAGCAACTGGGCGTCCTGTCGCATCCGCTCCCGGGATACGGTTTTTCCGGTGTCGGGGTCGTGATCATGGCGGTTGACGCCCATGAATTTTATGGGCTGTCCGTTGAAAAGCAGTTTGCCGTTTTCAAGCCGGACGGTGCGGAATCCGATGCGGAAATAGGTGCATTCGAGGATTTTGCCGCTTTCGGCGTCCCGGAGGGTCAGATGCACGCCGTACAATTCGGGAATTTCGGCGGACCAGGGCCGCACCCGGGGAATTTCTTCGGACAGGAGGGCGCTGAAGCCGTCTTCCCGATAACTGGTGCCGTCGATGGCCAGGAGTTTCGGTTTTTTCCAAACCGCCTTTCCTTTGGGATCCCGCAGATCGACTTCCACTTCGCATTTGCGTCCGGGGGCCCCGATGAAGCCCAAGCGGGTTTCCAGCACCAGCCGACCGCTGCCGTCGGTTTCGACGTAGCCTGTTTTGGCGAAAACGTCTTCAATCCAAGCGTGATCGGTCGATATCAGCTTTACGGAACGGTGCAAGCCGGCCATCCACCAGTGGTCCTGATCCTCAACGTAGGAAAAAGCGGAATAGCGGATCACCAGCAAGGCCAGCACGTGATCGCCTTCCCCCAAATGCGGGGTGAGATCAAATTCGGCGGGGAGGCGGCTGTCACTGCTCATGCCAATGAATTCGCCGTCCAGATAAACCAGCATCAGGCTTTCGGCACCGCCCACATGCAGCACGGTGCGCCGTTTTTGCCAGGTTTTGGGGATGGAGATGGTTTTGCGGTACAGTCCGGTCGGGTTTTCCGCGGGCACGAAGGGCGGGCGGTTTTCGAAGGGCATCTGAATGTTGGTATAATGGGGCTTGTCCCAGCCCTGCAAGGTCCAATTTCCGGGCACGGTGATGTTGGGGGCGCCTTCCGGCGGGGTTGCCGGCAGTTCGGCGGGCACATCTTCCGGCCGGTCAAAGTAGGAGAAATGCCACTTTCCATCCAGGGGTTTGACCCACTTGGATTTGGCGGGATCCCGGGTCGCGGCCTTTTCGGGATCGGGAAACGGGAACAGAAAAGAGCGGGCGGGCAGACGGTTGATCTGCGTGAATTCGGGAATTTCCCAAATCCGGGGAAATGGGAACAGGGATTTTGCCATGGGTTATTCTCCGTCTTCCGACT
>PXAS01000312.1 GCA_003565815.1 PVC group bacterium | reverse complement strand
GCCACCGCGTAATCCCGATTCATTCCGAAAGATCCACATTCCGAAAGATCCAAAGGAGGCTTACAATGCCCGAACTTGATACAGACAGCAAACTCGCCCAAGACTACAAATACGGTTTTTACACCGATATTGAACAGGACACCATTCCCAAAGGATTGAGTGAAGACGTCATACGCGTGATTTCCGCCAAAAAGGAAGAGCCCGAATGGATGTTGCAATGGCGGCTGAAGGCCTACCGGCGCTGGTTGAAAATGAAGTCCCCGCGTTGGGCCTACCTCGATTATCCCGAGATTGATTATCAGGACATCCATTATTTTTCCGCGCCCAAAAAGCAGGCCGAGGGAGAAGAACTCGATCCCGAACTGATCAAAACCTTCGAACGCCTCGGGATCCCGCTCAACGAGCGCGAGGCGCTGGCGGGAGTGGCCATGGACGTGGTCTTCGATTCCGTGTCGGTGGGCACCACCCATCAGGAACTCTTGGAGGAAAAAGGGATCATTTTCTGCAGCATTTCCGATGCGATCCGGAAGCACCCCGAGCTTGTGAAGGCTTATTTGGGCACCGTGGTGCCGCCCGGGGACAACTTTTACGCGGCCCTCAACTCGGCGGTATTCACCGACGGCTCTTTTTGTTACATCCCCAAGGGCGTGCGGTGTCCGGTGGAGCTTTCCACCTACTTCCGCATCAACGCCGCCAATACCGGGCAGTTCGAGCGGACGCTCATCATTTGCGAGGACGACGGCTACTGTTCGTATCTCGAAGGGTGTACCGCGCCGGCGCGTGACACCAACCAGTTGCATGCCGCCGTGGTCGAAATCGTGGCCCTCGACAATGCCGAAGTGAAGTATTCCACCGTACAGAACTGGTACGCCGGGGACGAAAACGGCAAGGGTGGCATCTACAATTTTGTCACCAAGCGCGGCCTTTGCAAAGGACACCACAGCAAAATCTCCTGGACCCAGGTCGAGGTGGGTGCCTCCATCACCTGGAAGTACCCCGGTTGCGTGCTCATGGGGGATCATTCCTCCGGCGAATTTTACAGCGTCGCCCTGACCAACAAAAAAATGCAGGCCGACACCGGAAGCAAGATGGTGCATGTGGGGAAAAACACCTCCAGCACCATTGTGTCCAAAGGCATTTCCGCGGACCAGTCCTCCAACAACTATCGCGGACTCGTGGAAGTGTTGCCCGGTGCCACCAACGCCCGCAACCATTCCGCCTGCGACTCGCTGTTGATTGGCCGCGAATGCAGCGCCAACACCTTTCCGTATATCGAATCCGCGGATGAAACCGCCGTGATCGCCCACGAGGCCACCACGTCTTCCATCAGCGAAGACCAGCTCTTCTACCTGCGCAGCCGCGGGATTTCCGAAGAAGACGCCGCCTCCCTGGTCGTGCGCGGATTTTGCAAAGACGTTTTCAAACACCTGCCCCTCGAATTTTCCGTCGAGGCCGTGAAACTGCTCGAGATCAAGCTCGAAGGCAGCATCGGCTGATCGGCCCCCCCCCGCAAGGAGAACCATTTCACATGCCCACACTCGCACTTCCCCCCGCAACCGAACCGGCGCTTTTGCCCGGCTTTGACGAAAACGTATTGGAAACCGCCCGTTCCGGCGAACCCGCGTTGTTACAAGCCAAGCGCACCGCCGCTTTCGAAGCGTACACCCAAATCCAAAACCCCGAAGCCTTTCACGAGGAATACCGCCGCCTGGACCCGAAAAAATTCAAATTCGGATCCTTCGCCCGGCTGGACATTCCCCGGGAAGCGATCGCCTACAATGCCCGGCCCGTGGACGAGCACTACGATGTCGTCATTTCCGTCACGCCCGACGGGATTGCCATCGAGGACCGGGCGGACGTGACCGGCGGCAAGGTCACCGTGCAAACCCTGCAACAGGCCGCCCTGGACCACACCAGCCGGATCGAACAAAGCCTGGGCACGGCCATTCGTTCCGAAGAGCCCCGCAAGTTTTTCGAACTTAACGGCGCCTTTTGGAATGTCGGGTTTCACATCCACGTCGCCAAAAACGCCAGTTTGCCCAAAGGGATTTTGTTGCGGTATCACAATGACCGCGCCGGCACCGCCCTGCTGCCGCGCTTGTTGGTCACCGCCGAAACCGGGGCCGAATTCGCCCTTGCCGAGCAGTTCACCTCTCCCGACGGCGTCCCCACGCTCTGTATCAGTTGCCGAGAATTTCATTTGTCGCCCAACGCCAATGTCAAACTCGTTTCCCTACAGGATTGGGGCGATGCCGGCATTCATATCGGCGAAGACTGGGCCCGCGTCCAGCGTGACGCCAAGGTCGACCTCTTCAGTATGACCCTCGGCGGCGTGGTCAGCAAAATGACCGTGGGGTGCAACGTCTGCGAACCCAACGCCAGCGCGTATTTGGGCGGACTCTTTTTCGCGGACCGCAAACAGCACTTCGACCAAAAGACCCTGCAGTTCCATTCCGCGCCCGACACCTATTCCAACATGCTCTACAAAGGCGCGGTCAAAGACAAAGGCTACTCCGTTTACCAAGGCATCATTCGCGCCCTCAAAGATTGCATCGGCGTGGACGCCTACCAAACCAACAACAACCTGGTGCTCGACCCCGGATCCCGGGCCGACTCCATTCCCAGTCTCGTCATTGACGCCGACGAACTTGCCTGCAGTCACGGCGCCACCATGGGCAATCTGGATCCCGAACAACTGTACTACCTGCGTTCGCGGGGAATCTCCGAACCCGAAGCCCGCCGCATGTTGGTGTTGGGCTTTTTCGAAGAGGTCATCGAGCGCGTGCCCTTCGAGGTCATGCGCGATCGTCTCCACGAAGTCATCGAAGAAAAACTCAATCCGATTCCCCAAAGCTGATCATGGCATGGATGCAAGCCGCGGAGGTTTCTGAATTTTCAGGAACCGACCGCAAATTCTGCGAACTCACCGACGACGTGCAGGTGGCTCTTTTCAAGCACGAGGACGGCTCCTATTATGCCGTCGAAGTCTGGTGCAGCCACCAAAAGGTGTCCCTCATCAACGGAGATTTGGAGGATTACGAACTCATGTGCCCCCTCCACGGCGCCTGTTTCGACATCCGCTCCGGTAAAAATCTTTGCCTGCCCGCCGTCAAACCCATCGAATCCTATCCGGTCAAAGTCGAAGACGACAAAATTTTCGTTGAGGTTGATTAGACCCACCAGAGCCACCCCGTGCGCGGAATACCGCACTGCGGGTTACTCGGGCGCGGTCACCGCGAGGACAATGGCGGCACTGATCAGCGTGGCGCCCACAAGCCGGGTGAACAACCGAAACCGGGAATGGTTTTTCAATTCGATGTTTGCGAAAAAATGTCCGAGCAGCCAAACGAGCAGTACGCTCCAAATTCCGCCTTTTTGCGGGCTTTATTCCCCAGCGTGCGCTCTCAAAAACATGGAACCTTGGGCCGGAGACGGAAGCCGGTAAGTTCTTTCTTCGAGGCCGGGGTCGTGGAACACGCGTTCTGCATCTTGCATCACCGCGTCGGCGGGTTCCCAGTCTCCCGCGGAAAGATCCGTGGCCCTTTGCACGCGGATAAGGAGATCGTCGCTGCCCGTTCGTTCGTGGAAGCGGAGGCCGGGGACGGTTTCGCCTTCGTGGGTGAGTTGAATCAGTTCGATCACCGGATCGAAACCAAAGGCGTACACTTGCTCGTTCCGGATGCCAAGTCCATGGGGGTCGGCGGCGGGACCGGAGATGGCGTCGTCGGGAATCTCCTCGGGGCGGAAATGGGTGATGCGCCATTGGTGATAATCGCTGTATCCGCCCCCTTCGGTGATTTGGACGCGGAAAGTGTCCGTGCCCGAAAGAACCACTTCCTCCCCGGAAAGGGCTTCGAATTCAAATGTCAAATCATAGGTCCCCAAGTGGGAAAAGGCCCAGTTGAAATGAAGATGATCCCCGGGGGCAATCTCCAGAGCGCCCGCGGGAAACCCGTCCAGGGTATTCATGGGAATGTCGGATGTATTGAGGTAAAGGGAGAATACCGCGTCCCCGGGTGCGGTCATGGCAACCAAAGTGATGCGAAAATTGTCCGCGCCCAAGGCGGACAGTGAAGCATCCTCAGTGGAAAACCCCAGAAATGGAAGGGTGTTTGGCGTGCCGCCTGAGGGAAGGATGTAAATGGGTTCGCCCGCGGCAACCCCTAAAAATTCCCATTGTGATCCGGATGGGCGGATCAGCGGCGGCGTGTCCTCGTCAAAAATGCCAAGGGCACGAATGCCATGGGGGGGGAAGTCCGGGGAAGAAATTTGCCCGTCCACGCTTGCCCCGTCATTTTTCCAAAACCCCCTCAACTCTCCCGCCACGACCCTGGGACCAATGTCCACGTGACCGTCGGTGTAGGCACGGTATTCCCAGCCCGCCCGGAGGGAGGACGCGAGCAGGAAGGGGAGAAGGATGCGGAGGGAGCAGGAAAGGAAGTTCATGATCAGAGACAGAGAAAAAGCAACACTTGATATTGATAAACTGAAATCATCATATAAGGTCTTTGCCTGATTGCAAAGGAAAACATGCGAAACATCCCCTCCAATTTTTCACCGAACCGGCGGAATGCCCGTCGACGCCGCCCGGATTGCCGGGCTTCGGCGGGCTTTACCCTGATCGAAATGCTGGTGGTCATTGCCATCATCGCATTGTTGGCGACATTGATTTCGTCGGGGGTCTCCAAAGCTTTGTTGACGGCCCGGCGTACCCAGTGCTTGTCCAACATGCGCCAGATCGGGCTGGGGGTGATCACCTACGCGACCGAGAATCGGGGGCGTTTGCCGCCTACACGGCATTCCGTGGGAGCGGAGGAAGCCTGGGTGACCGTGCTGGCCCCTTATTTGGGGGAAATGGACACGATCCGCATTTGCCCGATGGATCCGAAGGGCGCCGAGCGCCTGGCCCGCGGGGGGACGAGCTATTTGGCCAACGATCTGATCTTTGACACGCGCACCGATCCTTTCGGGCAGGTCTTGGACGGCAGCCTGGGGAATTTGAGCCTCATTGACAACCCGTCCAGGACATTTCTGGCCGTGATTGCCTCGGATGACCGGGGAACGGGGGCGACGAATGACCACACCCATGCCGGACAGTGGACGTCCTGGAACCGGTTTTTGTCGGATGTGGAAGCGGACCGGTTTCGGCGGGGCGGGCGGCATCACACGCGCTTGCGCGGAGAATCCAACTACCTCTATGGGGACGGCGGGGTCAGAAGTTTGCGGGCCGCGACGCTGAAAGAATGGATTGAAGAAGGCCGAAATCCTGGGGAAGCCGACAACGCCCCGCGGTGATAGGTTTGGGTTGCTGGTTGTGGGTTGTGGGTTGTGGGTTGAGGGTTGCTGGTTGCTGGTTGCTGGTTGTGGGTTTTAGCGCTCGATTTCCCTGTTTGAAAATCTCCTTTCGTTCCGCCAAGTTTGTAGGCGGCCCCCTGTCAGATACGGCGCGTTTTCTCCTTCGAGAATGCGCGTGCGTCCGGCCTGTAATTCCACGGCAAGGTTGCCGAGGGTGTTGACCGGTGGATTGCCCTGTTGGCGGACGCGGCCCAGCCACAGGGCACGGATGGCCTCCACACGATTCATTTCCGGATCCTCCAGACGGTGACCGTCCTCGGCCATGCGGGTTTCCAGGTTTTGCAGGAGTGCGGCGGGGTCCGGTGGCTTGTCTTTCCATGCGAGCAGACCGAGCACGGGACTGATGTCGCGGGACTCGCGTTGTACGACCAACGCCTCGTCAAATACCTCCAGGAAGGTGTCGAGAATGAGCTGCAATTGGGGCTCGGGGAGTTGGTAGAGCGGCAGCCACAGGCAGAAAAGTCCGTCGGGCCGCAAACTTTCGCGGGCGGCGGTGAAATGTTCCCGGGTGTAAAGACGTCCCTCTCCCGGCCCCCAAGGCAAAAACAAATCCGAGACGAGAACATCGAAATGGTCCCGGTGGGCGGCCACCCAGGTGCGACCGTCTTCGACGATCATTCGGGCCTTGGGATGGGTGGAGAAGTTCCGGTTTTCTTCGTGGAACCATTTGGCCGCGGCCCGGGCGACGGCGGAAGAAATTTCCGCGGCCGCGACTTCATCGACCGCGTCATGGGCGAGGGCCCCTCCCGGGGAAATGCCGGTGCCCGCGCCGATAAAGCCCACGCGACGGGGGGCGGGGTGCAGTAAAAGCGGTAAGTGGGCCTGGCGTTCCTGCTCGTACACGGCCCGACTTGAACCAAGGATGTACTGATTCTGCATGAGAATGGCGCGTCCCATCGCCGGATCATCCAGGATGGCGAAACTTCCCTCGCGTCCGTGGGATTCGTCCACGACTCGTTCCGCGAAACGGGGGTGGACCGTGGGCAGTTGGGGCAGGACGGTGTTCATCAGAAGCATGACGAGGGCGATGGCACCCCAAATCGTGCCTTTCATCGACAGGGATGCTTTGGGCGGGCTCAACACCCAGGCGGCGATGAGGTATGCGAATCCGAGGAGGCCCATGGCCGGAAAGGGACCGAAGGCGGGCATGAGGAGGCGGAGGGTGAATTCCGCACCCAGCAACCCGCCGAGTCCATTGGCGGCCAGCAACCATCCCCAGCGGAGGTGAAAGGAACCCTCGGCCTCTGCTCCGCTGATCGCCGCCACCAGCGGAAACCACAGACCGGCGGCCAGAACCGCCGGCCCGAAAACACCGAGGGTGAACATTGCCAACTTCGCGGAAAAGAACCCCATGGAGGCACTGGGGGCGCCGGCGGGAAAAAGCGGGGCGAACACATGATACAGGACAGGCGCGATGGCCAGTAGCACCCCGGCGACCAAGGCCACGCCCACGAGAGTGTTTTCGTGGGGACGTCGTCCCAAAAGTCCGGTCTCCACGGCAAAGGCGGAAACCGCCAACAAGGCGATGAACACGCCGAGAATGGTGCCGGGGGCGAAAAACGACAAGGGCGCCACCCACTGGATGGCAGTCATGGCGATGATTTCCACGCCGATCACCAAAGCCCCGGAGAGGGCGGAAATCCAGAGAAAGCGGGCCGGAGGACGTCCATACCTTCGGGAGCGAAGCGCTGAAACCGCGGGAAGCGTGGGGCGGTAATTGCGGTCCAGCACAAAATAACACAGGGCGGAAATCACATTCCCGGCAATGACCATCATCATGGCGCCGACCATCCCAAAATGCCGTAACAACGGACCCATGGTCAAAAAGATCCCGGCCACGGCGCCGAGGGTATTGAGGGCATACAGCCACAGACCGGGATCGCGGCGGGCATTGGACGCGGGCCATCCGGCGACTGCAAGCGGCAGAAAAAAGCCCATCATCGAGGCCGGGGGGAGCACCAGCAGAATGGAAAGCAGCGTCTTCAAGGAGCCGCCCTGCCAGCCGAGCAACCGCTCCGGCCCCAGCCAGGGCCAAAGTCCATCCGCCCACCAGGGAAGAAGCACCATGGGAAGGCAGAGCAGGGCAATGCCCAATTCGGCCATGCCCGTCCACCACCAGGGGCGGTGGGTTTTGGCCGCGAGCAAAGCGCCGCCGGCTGCGCCGAGGGCCAATCCCAAAAAGAAACAGCCCACCACGCGGGTGGCGGAGCCGGCGCTGGCTCCCAAAAGGTCCACCATCCGGCGGGTCCACAACAACTGCTGGGCCAGGGCGAGGGCACCGCTGAAAAAACAGAGAACGGAGATCAAATGCCGGGCGTTTTCAGGGGTTCGGAAAACAGAGGTCGGGAAAGGGGAGGGGACGGAATTCGGGACATTCACGAAAAAAATCGGGGTTGGGGTTTGACAAAGGTCAAATAATGTTGATAATTCATTATCGTTATATGCAGGACGACTGATTGCATACCCTCTAAATGATAACCCACAACCAAAAAGCAAAAACAAGATGAAAAAAAACACACCACGGAAACTGATTGCCGCATGGCTATTGATCATGTCCGCCATGTCCATCCAGGCCCAAAACATTGTGCACAATGGCGAGGGTGCGGATCTCACGTTTTATTACGAGAGCGCCGAGAACACCTGGCATACCGTCTTCAGGGACAAAGGGTCCACGGATGCCACCGGATTGACCAATCCATTTCCCCCGTACACCGGTATCGTGGGGCATAATTCCGGTGATCACCAATTTGATACCCTCACCGTGAACATCAATACCACCACGCAACTCAACGTGAACGGGACGAATTATTGGTTGACCAGCGCCAGCGGATCCCCCTTCCTTTCCGATGGATCCACGCCGGATCTTGGGATTCGCACCCGTTTGCGGGAGAATGAATTGGCCTTGGGCTCGGGAACCAATGAAACCGCCAATCAGTTTGACAGTTTCAATTTCACCTTGAATCTGGGTGCCTCCACGTTTAACGGATCCCCTTTGACACAAGCGGGTTCTCCCGACTTTGTCCTGTTGAATTGGGATGGCGCCAACCAACCCGACCCCATGATCGAAACGGCGGCGGGCAATGAAACGGCTGAATTCTCCAACTGGGGTCATGTACACCGGAACTTCGGTTTCTCCGAGTTCGGCCAATACAATTTGGTCTTTGACATTGACGGGGTGGGGGGAGCATACGGCCCCTCCTCCGGCGGACAGGTGGGCATCGGATTCAATGTGATCCCCGAACCCTCCACCCTCATGCTTTTCGGGCTCGGCATGGGCCTCATGGCCCGGGTCCTCCGCCGGAAACTGCGTGCCTGAGCCACACGGACGCACGCTGAAACCCTTGGACTCCCCGGGCCTTGCCGGGGAGTTTTTTATTTTCCCTGAACCAACGGAGCGCGGACACTGAAACCAACGGAGTGCGGACACTCCTGTCCGCAAACAGAAGGCAAGACGGCAAGCGACCATCGAGTAGAAAACCTTGACCTGGACGGCGCACAGAATGTAGTATATCCATCATGCTCTGCGTCGGCTTGAACAAAATCATATTTTACCTGAATCCTTGAGAGATTTGATTGCTCATGAAAAAAACACGATGTAAGTTTTTTGTCCTGTGTTTTTCGGCAATATTCTTTGCCTCAATGCTTTTTCATCTCGTTTCCAGTTATATGCGATTTGATTTGGATGAGGTCGTCAAAGACGCTCTGTATCACTATGCCGACTATTCCGATATGAGCTTCGCTCAATTGAATGATTTCATACATTATTTTGAAATTGACAAAGAACACCTGCCTGTTGACCATTCGGTTTATAGGGTGGTGTACCCGTATCAGGAAGATTTCGAGCACTTCAATTTTAATTTTGACACATTTTTCATATTGGTTGTCGATCATCGACGTTTGGGTCGAGATGTTGTCGTTTTGAACTTAGATGCGTATTTGGAATTTTTGCATGAATATGTTTTCACTGAAGATTTCATATCAACGAATGAAAATTCATTTGATCTGATTTTATCAAACCTATTTCATATGCATTTATGTGGAAGTGCGCTTGATTTTGAAAATTTGGAATATGAGTTCTATAAATTCCACTCTGAAGGGGGTGAAAAAGCATTTGAGGAAAACGTACGCAGGAGTTCTTATGGTGCTTTGATGGATCTAATCAAAAAAAGGTGTTGGGGCGCGGGAGGCTTTGTGTTTAAAAAAGATGGCGGCAGATTCATTCATTTGGTTGATATTTATGGGAAGAAAGACAATGCGGTTATCTATAAAATTCTTTTTAGGCCTGATTCAGGTCATCTCGATGAAAGGGTGAAAATCGAATCAAAGGAGCCTGTTTTCTGGTGGTATCTCTGATTTGAATCCGTTGAAAATAGAGGATGCATGGGAATGTACGGCAACAGGTGTTTGTTGAACGCCATCGCGTCCACCCCGGGATTTCGAGGAGAACACGGTCAGTCTGAAAGACTGCTTTACCTTTTTTGCCAAAGCAGATCGCAGATCCAAATGTACTGATTTGTCGCGTAGCGAAAGGCCCAGCCGGATCGGATCGCTCCGCCCCCATGCGTTGAGCCCCCAACATTTTTCTATATAGCAACAGGTATTTTATAGAGATTTCGGCTTGACGGGTTGGGGGTGGCGGGGTAGGGTTTGGGGATGTTGGTTCCGAAGTCATCTTATTTCAGCAATCTGCCGCCGACGGTTTGGTCGGGGGGCGGGCGGAAGCGTGGGTTGCGGATTCTGCCGGAAACGGGCGGGTTTTTCGTGCATGTGACCAGCCGCACGGTGAATCGGGCGTTTTTGTTCGGGGACGAGGAAAAATCGGCGCTGGTGGAGTTGATGCGTCGGTGGGCGGCGTTTTCGGGCTTGTCGGTGGTCACCCATTGCATGATGGACAATCATTTTCATCTGATGCTGTGGGTGCCGGATCGGGAGACCGGGCGGGCAGGGCTGACCCACGAAGATATTGTCAGGAGGCTGGGGGAGGTCTGGGCGAAGGAGAAGGTGGAAAAATGGGAGGCTTTCTATCAGGCGAACGGGGAGAAAACCCAAAAGGAAATGGACGGAATGATGGCGGCGCGGATGTACGATTTGCCCGAATTCATGCGGGTGTTGAAGCATGGATTCACGCTTTGGTTCAACCGCCGGCGGGATCGGAAGGGTCCGCTGTGGGAGGGTCGGTATCGGAGCGTGGTGGTGGAGAAAAATCCCTTGGCGTTGATGTCGGTGGCGGCGT
>PXAS01000224.1 GCA_003565815.1 PVC group bacterium | reverse complement strand
GGGAGGTGAGGAACTATATCCAGGCCATGAAAACCGGACAAAAACGACTTGCAGATCTGCCGTTTTCATCCCGTTTGTTGCGGGAAACCCACGCCGTGCTGATGCAGGGGGTGCGGGGAGAACACAAAACCCCCGGAGAATTCCGCCGCAGCCAAAACTGGATTGGCGGCTCTAATCCCGGCAACGCCCGCTTTGTGCCGCCTCATCCCGACGGAGTGCCGGAGCTGATGTCCGACCTGGAAAAATTCGCTCACGACGACGAATCACACCTCCCCCCCTTGTTTCGCGCCGGGCTGCTGCACTATCAATTCGAAACCATCCACCCCTTTCTGGACGGTAACGGACGGATTGGACGCCTGATGATCCCCCTGTATCTCATGGCAAGCGGCATCCTGAATCAACCGGTCCTCTACCTTTCCGATTATTTCGAGCGGAACCGCGATGAATACTACGAAAGGCTGAACCGGGTGAGGACAGAAAACGACCTGTCCGGCTGGATGCTGTTCTTTATTGACGGGGTCACGGAAACCGCAAAAAAAGGCTGGGAAACCTTTGACCTGATTCTTAAATTCCAGCGAAACGGAACGGAAACCATCCGCAGATGGAAAACCCTGACCCAACCCGGACTCAACCTCTTTCACCGACTGTTCAGCGACCTCACGGTCAGCGCGGCGGAGGCCGTGGACATCTGCGAAGTCTCTCTGCCCACCGCCTATAAAGTCATCGGAAAATTCGAGGCGGAGGGAATGCTGGAGGAAATCACCGGCGCCAAGCGCGGCAAACGCTACCAATTCGCCCCTTACCTCCGGTTGTTTGAATGACCACCCTCCCCACCTACGAACACGACAAAGACTCCGGTGTCGAATGGCTCGGGATGAAAATACCTGTTGCTATGTTTCTATGTTTCATTCAGGACCGCCGATGTTTAGCACAAGGGGCATTTCCACCGCGTCTTTGGTTTCGGGAAGCGAGGTCCTGACTTTTTCCCGTTTGCCCGTCACGCGGCGGTACAGGCCCATACGCAGGGTCACTTCTCCCGGGGAGAGGTCCTCGGGAACCCGGACTTCGCGATCGATGCGATAGCGTCCCGATTCTCCGGGCCAGTTTAAATATACCGGCTCGATGTCGGACATGAACACGTGGTCATCCTGAAAAATATTTCGCTCTCTCCGGAAATGCACGAAAACCGCGTATTCATTCGTGTCCAAGTCGGGGGGAACTTCCCAGTCGTAGGTCAGGGTGATGACCTCCCCGGGCGCGGGATTTGTCCGGTCCACCCGCAAGCCGAGCAGCTTTGCGCCGTTTCGGAAGCGAACCTCCAGTGGCCGATCCGGCTCCGGAGGGGCCTCCAGCCATGGATGCAAGGTCAGGGCCTCCTCCACGCGGCCCCGCCGGAATACATCACGACCCCAAAGCGCGTCGATGCGGGTAAGCCCCAGTCCATTCCAAAACAGCCCGGGCACGGACCGGGGCCCACCCTCGGGCAACCACAAGACCCAGGGCCCCACGCGTTCCTCTCGAAAGCCGGCTTCTCGGGCCTTCAGGGCCGCGCGCACCTCCGCGGTCTGCGTTTGCAGGGTCAGCAACGCGAATTGGGGCCCCAACTCCAGATGATCTTCCGACCACGCGGGCGCCTCCGGGAACGCGTGGGAATTCCGGAGGGTGTCCACCCGCCCCTCCGACAAGTCGTGCACCCTCAGGCTTTCCCAGCGGTCGGCGTATAAAAAGGTGACCCCATGTTCCGCCAGTCTTTCCATCAATTTTGGCAAAGCTTCACGCCGGTTCGGCAGTGTTTCTCCGGGGACGAGGACCTGCAAATGCCGCACCGACCAAACCATGTGCGGCCGTTTGGTTTGCCGGGTCACCTTGATTTCAGTGATTTCCACCGGATCAAAACGGGCTTCGAGTCGGAAAAACGGATTGCCCCAAAACATCCGTTCTCCGGACCAAAAAAAGGAGGCGGCCCGCTTCGCGGGCATCAAGGACTTCCAGTTTCCATCACCGGAGCGGCCAAGAATCTCCCAGGTTTCCGGGATTTGGGAAGGGTCGTCCGGCCACAAGCGCAGGCCCGTGACATTCACGGGGGCTTCGAAACGAAGCGTCAGACTCGCATCCTCGCCCGGCAGACTTCGAAAAGTTTGGTCCAGGCGATCGGCGACAAACGGCTTGCCCCGTCCCAGAAAACGCCCCCCGGTTGCATGCACCTCCGCGATCAAATCCGGTGACATGACCCCGACATCGTCGGGAGGTGGCGAGAAGTCATGCAAAAAGCGCCACCTGCCCGCGCGAAAGCTCTCGGATTGTCCGCCGCTGCTCGCCAAAAACTCCGTCACATGGCCGTAATTCCACTTCACCGCGAAGGTTTCCGCTTTTTCGGCCTCGCGGGAATACGGCGCATAGACATCCCGTTCCAATTCCACGAAAACAAATTCCTCGCGCAAGGCAAAATTCCAGGCACGGTACGCAATGGGCGTGTACACGACCCGCAAATCGTGTTCGCGCAGGGTTTCCGCCATGTCCTCGACCGAGGCCTGAAGTCGTTCCTGCTTCCGTTCAAACCCGCGCGACCAGAGGATGGGCAGATGAACCCCCAGGAAAATTGCCAGTGGAATCCACGCCAATTTTCCGGAAACGGGACCTTGAAAGCGAGAGAGGACGATACCGGTCAAAACCGCCAGCGGCGCCACCATGGGCAGGAAGTACCGCGGGGTGTCCAGCACGGCGAAATGAGAACTGCTGTAGAGGAAGGCGAATATGGCAATAAAGAGATAAATTCCGGACAACCCTTGGACGATGCCGGATTCTTTTTTCCGCCAAGACCGGAACCAGAGCCAAAGTCCGGCCAGGATCAGCGCCGCGTAAAGTCCGATCAGCAGCGTTTTCCCCCCATCCGGCAAGTGCCGGGGAATCATGAGGCTTTGAAAACGATCCCGGAAAAACCAACCCAAGGCCTCCACTTGCTGGCCTTTTTGGAAAGAGCCCGTGAGTGCGAACGTGGCCCAATCGTTGCGCAGATTATAGATCCAAAGTGGCAGGCTGCCCAAAAGAAAGCCGCCCAGCCCCACGAACACACGCCAGGTGAAGGCGTGTTGACGCAAGCCCAGCAACAAAAACAGTCCCGCGGTCAATATCGCGGCGGTGGTGAGTTGGCTGGCCCACCACCCCAGGCCCGCGCCCAGGCCAATCAACAGGAAGTGCCAGAAAGACTGACGCCGCTCCCGCTCCCAGGTCAGAATGATCCGGGTGGCCATCATCAGCACAAAGGCCCCGAAGGTCAGCGCCCCGGCGTATCCGCCCCGGGGGCTGGCATTGTAATGGAAAAACCCATACGGACCCAATACGCAAAGCGCCAAGGCCATGATGCCCGCGCGTTTGCCCGCCACATCGCGCCCCCACAGATAGGTGACCGGCAGGAGCCAGAAGGAAACGAAGGCGGTGCCGAAACAAACCGCAAAGCCGGAAATTCCGAAAACCACCGCATACAGGGCGCCGAAAATGGCTTCCAGACTCCCCATGTGTGGCTGACCATAAAAAAAGACCGGGAAACCCGTGCCTTCCGCCATGTGCTTGGTCATGATCGCCACCACCCCGGCGTCGAGATTCAAGTTGTGCCGAAAACGCCAGGCGCCCAGAAGCCGCACCGCCGCACCCGCGATCAAGAGCAGGGCAACCATCCACCGGTGCGAGAACCCCTCCGGGCGATTTCGGAAAAAGTTCATCCTCAGGGGGTCTCGACACGAGGTTCGGTGATGCGCATGAGGTTCACGGCGTTCCCGGCGGGGCCTTTTTCCGGGACCAGGTGGGCCTCGCCCATTGCGGCGGGCAACAGCACCGAAGACCCGCGCGGAACTTTGACGTCCTCGCCATTGGCGGAAACCGTAACATCGCCATCGATGGCAAAGAGCACCTGAAAGCTTTCCGGAGACGGGGGCAGGGTGACCGCCCCGCGCACGGTCAATTTTTCCAAAAGAAAATATGGGGATTTCATCACCTGTTCACGCGGAATCTCCCCCAGCGGCGGCCTGGGTTCCGGGGGCGTCAGCGCGCTTTCGGGATCATCCCAAAGGGTGACTTCCAAGGCCCGGTCGATATGCAGTTCGCGCGGCTTGCCGTCGTGTCCCACGCGGCCCCAGTCGTAAATCCGGTAGGTGGTGTTGGAATTTTGCTGCACTTCCAAGAGCAAGCAACCCGCGCCAATGGCGTGTACGCGCCCCCCGGGCACGAAAATCGCGTCTCCGCCCTTCACGGGTATGGTTTTCATCCATTCCTCGAGCCGGTTGTCGTCAATGGCCGCGCGGAAGGCTTCCGGGGTCACGCCCTCCTTGAGTCCGCAATACACCACCGCATCCGCTTCGGCCTCCAGGACATACCACATTTCCGTTTTCGCCTCTCCGCCATATTGTTTGGCGGTGGCGTCATTGGGGTGTACCTGCACACTCAAGGTTTTCGCGGCGTCCAGCACCTTGATCAGGAGCGGGAAACGGTCCCGGTCCCGGCGCGGATCCGTATCCCAGGGACGTCCCATGACTTCATCGCCAAAAGCGACCATCAATTCGCGAAACGTCATGCCCCGCCATCGTCCATTGGCAATGGCGCCCATGCCGTCGTCCCGGTCGGAAATTTCCCAGGACTCGGCACAGGTTTCGGACGGGGGGGCGTCGGTGCGTCCGAGGGATTCGCGCAACTTCGTGCCGCCCCAAATGTAGGTTTGGTAGATGGGGGTAAAACGCAGGGGATAGAAAATGTTTTCCATGTCGAAATTCCTTTGCTAGGGAGAAGGTATATCAAATCCCTTATCATAGGAAAAGAAGAATGAAAACGATTGTCTTGGTTGGAGATGGCATGGGCGACCGCCCCTGTCCGGAACTGGAAAACCAAACCCCTTTGCAAGCCGCGGACATCCCGAACATGCGCCGCATCGCCGCCGCCGGCAAACTGTATATGGCCGACACCGTCCCGGAGGGCTTGCCCCCCGGAAGCGATGTGGCCAATTTGGGCCTGCTGGGCTACGACGCCCGCGAGTTTTATACCGGACGCGCCCCCATCGAAGCCGCGGGCGCGGGACTTCCCTTGGCTCCCGATGACGTGGCCATTCGTTGCAATCTCGTCAATATCGGGTCCGATGCGGGACGCGATCCGGCGGAGGAAACCATGGTGGACTACTCGTCCGGCCACATTTCCAGCGAAGAGGCGGCCCCCCTCATCGAGTCCCTGCAGGCCGCCCTCGGACGGGAGGGACTCACCTTTCATGCCGGGGTCCAATATCGTCACCTTCTCATATGGAACCGGGGTCCGGCCCAACCCGTCACCCAGCCCCCCCACGATATTCTCGGTCAAAAGATCGCCCCCCATCTGCCCCGGGGAGATCGGGCCGAGGAATTGCAGGCCCTCATGGAAGCCTCCAAAGAAATTTTTCTGGACCATCCCGTCAACCGCGCCCGCCGCGAACGCGGGGACGTGCCCGTGACCCAAATTTGGCTGTGGGGACAAGGCCCGGCGCTCAAATTGCCCACCTATCAGACCTTGTACGGCATGAGCGGCACCATCATCACCGCCGTGGATTTGGTGCGCGGTCTGGGCGTACTCGCCGGACTCGACACCCCCAAGGTCGAAGGCGCCACCGGCTGGATCGACACCAATTACGCCGGGAAAGTCGATGCCGCCCTGGAGGCCCTGAAAACCCGTGATTTCGCCTATGTACACGTGGAGGCGCCGGACGAATGCGGGCATGTCGGCGACGCCAAGCTCAAGACCCGGGCGATTGAAGATTTCGACGCCAAGGTCGTGGGCCCCATCTGGGAGGCGCTCGAAGCCCTCGGCGCCCCCTACCGGCTGCTGGTCACCATGGACCACCGCACCCCCGTGGAAATCCGCGGTCACAGTGCCGAGCCCGTTCCCCTGGCCACCCTCGAAGGCCCGGTGGGCAAGGTCACCGAGCAAAGCGCGTTTGACGAATTCGTGCATGGCGGCAAAAGCGAAATCCGCACCTTTGAATGGATCCCCCGCTGGTTGCGCGGCGAAGCATGAAGCCCCACGCCCCCCTTTCCCATCTGAAAGTCGGGCTCTGCCATGACTGGCTCACGGGCATGAGAGGCGGCGAACGGGTCCTCGAACTCCTCGCCGACAGCTTTCCCGAAGCCCACATCCACACGCTCATCCACAACCCCGGATCCGTGAGCGAACGCATCGGCTCCCATCCCATTCACACCAGCGCCCTGCAGAAGATCCCCGGCATCTTCGACCACTATCGGATTTTTCTCCCGATCATGCCGCTGTTGGTCAACGGATGGAAACCCGATCCCGAACTCGACTTGCTCGTCAGCACCAGCCATTGCGTGGCCAAAAGCATCCGCACCGCCCCCAAAACCAAGCACGTGTGCTATTGCTTCACCCCCATGCGCTATGCCTGGCTCTTTCACGAGGAGTATTTCCCCCATCCGCTGAAACGCCTGCTGCTCAAACCCCCGCTTGCCGCCTTGCGGGCTTGGGACAAAAGAACCGCCCGGCGCGTGGATCACTTTGTCGCCATCAGCGAACACGTCCGCGAACGCATCCAACGCTTTTACGGACGCGACGCCGATGTGGTCTATCCGCCCACCGACACCGAATTTTTCACGCCCGACGACACGCCGCGGGAGGATTTTGACTTCATCATCAGCGCCTTGGTGCCCTATAAAAAAGTCGATCTTGCCGTCCGCGCCTACACGCAATCGGGATTCCCCCTGAAAATCATGGGCACGGGCTCCGGCATGGCCTCCCTGCAATCCATCGCCGGGCCCAACATCGAATTTCTGGGACGCCAGTCGGACGAAGTGTTGCGCGACCATTACCGCCGTTGCCGTTTCCTCGTCTTTCCCGGCGAAGAGGATTACGGCATCGTTCCCGTGGAAGCCATGGCCTGCGGCACCCCCGTGATCGCCTACGGCAAGGGCGGCGCCACCGAAACCGTGGCCGAAAACCTCGCCGGCGTCTTTTTTCACGCGCAAACCGAAACCGCGCTCCGGCAAGCCGTGGACCAAGCCGTGAAAATGAATTGGGACCCCGCCGCCATCCGCAAACACGCCGAATCTTTTGGGGTGGACAATTTTCTCCACGGACTTCTCGGCGCGATCGAAACCGTCATGAACACGCCGGAACGCGAATAACGGACTGTAGTGAGGGGGCGAAGGGGGACAGGAGCCCACCGACCTCGCGTCGGTGGTGAACGGCACGTTTGCGGTGTTCAAGCCGGGGACCGTTGGGTGGATTTGTTAGGGTGGATTTCAGGCCCGGAGGGCCGTGATCTCTTCAGCCCCAAGCGCAGCTTGGGGTGCAGCTTGGGGTTTGGGATGTGCGGAGGACGAAAGGGCCGAAGTTCCTAACCAGAGCCTTTTCGAAAAGCCTTTCCAACACTTCCCGTCCAGGGATTTCCCGCGCGGGGGCGCGGGTGTGACATTTGGAGTGACGAGTTGCGAATGCGGAGTGACGAGTGTGAGTACTCCGCACTCCGCATTCCACACATTGCACTCTTTATGATGGTGCCATGCGCCTCCGGCGCACAATCCCCCCCCGAAAGCTCGGAAGACGGCGTGAGATCAAGCGTTCGGTCTCCCCCGAAGGCTTTTTCCCATGTTCAGGCTTTTCCATCACACTTTCGCTCGCCCCCTTCGCCCCAGCCGATGCGGAGATCGGCGCTCCCGTCCCCCTTCGCCCCCTCTCAAAAACCGATCAACCATGCCTGTTCACCACACAATCCTTTCGAACAGCCCCTCGCGAATACCCGCCCGGCCCGCAAATGGGCCAAAGGACCATTATATGCTGTAACACGAGTCGATCCAAAACCTTTTCTCCAAGTCAGGACAAACTCAGAAACCAACCCGTTCTTCTGGGTCAACTTTCTCCGGAAGCGTCTAAATGGTTGGGATCGACGCCAAGGTTTCGTCGAGACTTGTGGGGTATTCCAGGCGTTGGATGATGTGGTTGTGGTCGTCGCAGACCACGACCTTGGATCGGTGCGCCTCCAGGGCCTCCGTGTCGATCAGGGCCATGGAAAAGATGATGATGCGGTCCCCGTGGTTGACCAAGTGCGCGGCGGCGCCGTTGATGCCGATGATCCCGCTGCCGGCCTTGCCTTTGATGACATAGGTTTCAAAGCGGGCGCCGTTGTCGATGTCCGCGATCATCACAAACTCGTTGGCCACCATGCCCGTGGCCCGCAGCAAGTCTTCGTCAATGGTGATCGATCCCACGTAATTGAGATTGCACTGGGTCACCCGGGCATTATGGATTTTTCCGCAAAGGATTTTTTTCTGCATGATTTTCTGAGTTGAAAGAAGGGCTGGAAATAAAGGATTTTCCGCCGGGTGTCGATGAAATTCCCGGCAAACCGTCAGAGTTCGGGGTCCGGAAGTTTCCGATACAATGTGGCCAGGCTCACCTTCAGGGATTTGGCGGCCGCCTCCTTGTCGCCCCCGTGTTGCAGAATGGAATGGGTGATGAAGGATTTTTCCATTTCCCGCAAAAATCCTTTCAAGGACTGCCCCTGATGATTGCCAATCAAGTCCCCCGACGGGGAACGCTCGGAGGTTGCGGGTTTGACATCCACGTTGGTCAGCATTCTCGCGGGCAAGTCATCCAACTGGATTTTGCCGTCGTCGGCAAAGGTACAGGCGTGTCGGACCGCGTTTTCCAGCTCCCGCACATTGCCCGGCCAGCGGTAGGACTCCAGCGCCATTTGCGCCTCCGCGGCAATCTCCGGCATCACCGCGCGATTTCCGCTCACCAAGCGGATAAAATGAAACACCAAAGGCAGAATGTCCTCCGGACGTTCCCGCAGGGGCGGAATCACCAAGGGAATCACGCTCAGGCGATAATACAGATCCTCCCGAAAGGTCCCCGCGACCATCATTTCCTCCAAATTTTCGTTGGAAGCCGCCAAAACACGCGCATCCACGGATATTTGCTTCGTCCCCCCCACCCTGCGGATTTCTTTTTCCTGCAACACCCGCAAAAGTTTTCCCTGCAAATTCAGGGACATGGACCCGATTTCATCCAAAAAAATCGTACCCCCGGCGGCGGTTTCAAACAACCCCTCTTTGTCCGAGGACGCCCCGGTGAACGAGCCTTTGACATGACCGAACAGCTCCGATTCGAGCAAGGGTTCGGGCAGGGCGGCGCAATTGATGGGCACGAAGTTTTTCTGGGTGCGGGCGCTGTGGGCGTGAATGGCCTTGGCGATCACCTCTTTGCCCACCCCGCTTTCCCCGCCGATCAGCACGGTTTGATCCGTGGGCGCCACCCGTTCGATCATGTTGCAGATTTTCCGCATGGCCGGACTTTCCGCCACCACGTTTTCAAACCCGTAGCGGGCCTGCAGTTGCGCCTTCAGCTCCTGGTTTTCCGAAAGCGCCCGGCGGTACTCCAATGCCCGCTGCACGGTAATCATCAACTCATCCACCTTAAAGGGCTTGGTCACATAATCAAACGCCCCCACTTTCATGGCTTCCACCGCCGATTCCACCGACCCGTAGGCGGTGATCATGATCACCGCCATGGAAGGATGCATGGCCTTGGATTTTTTCAGCAGCTCCAACCCATTGATCGGCTGCATGCGGATGTCGGTAATCATCAAATCAAAGGATTCATCCCGTAAACACGCCAACGCTTTCTCCGCCCCCAAGGCGGGTTGCGTGTCGAAACCTTGTTTTTTCAAAAGCGAGGACAAGACCGATAAAATACTGGGTTCATCGTCCACCAAAAGGATGCGTACCATATGATTTTCCTAAATTGTAGAAGTTTACATTATAAATGAAGAACTTTATCAAGGATTTCAAGCGTTTTCTCAAATTTAATAATCATTCGCTGTGTATCTCTTGCCTTGGGCTGCATCCTGAGGAGGAAAAACCAAAGGGGGGAAACCCTCAATCAGCCACAAAAGCATGCGCCAACCCTTCACGGACAGCCCCAACATACGCCCCTGGACAAAAACGGTCCGTGCGCGAAGCGCTGACATCAGGCACGTCAGCGTTCGTAAGTGCTCTGAAATAACCCTCCGGCCACTTTGGAGAGGTGTTAGGGTGAAACCTCTATTAACCTTTTTCGGTGTCTCTGCCGCATAGCATCTTTAGCATTCATAGGTATACTATACGTCAGTGTAATGAGGAAACAAAGGGGTTTTTTACAATAAAGTGTCGCTTTCCGCCCCTCAACCACTTAAAATCTTAAAGATGAGTGTTCGTTCAGTATAATGTTATGAAAGCTAAATCACAATGGTATCTTTTGGGAATGATTCTGGCGGGGCTGTCTCCAGTCCTCGCAGAAATCACAGTACCGGTTTTGCCGGGGACAAACCTCGAAAAGCCAGATAGTGCTTTTTGGCTACAACAGGAAAATTGGCCTGAAAAACTAAATAATATGAATGTGGAGTACAGACTAATTGTTGAAGTGAGTGATGGGGGCAAAAGTCAAATGTTAGATTCATTCAGGGACATTACTGGTGATGAGGACAAAATCACTGCATTTTACAGTCCTAACTTAGAACAGTTGAATAATGTCGAAGTTTATAACGAGGGTCATATGATGTATGGCCCTCATTTTAGTTGGATGAGCGGTAAACTTCGTATGAAGGGCTTCTCATTTGAAACAGGTGATT
>PXAS01000041.1 GCA_003565815.1 PVC group bacterium | reverse complement strand
TCCAAATCCACGGTGGGCTTCCATCCGAGCTTTTCCTCCGCCAGGGAAATGTCGGGCCGCCGTTGCTTGGGATCGTCCTGTGGCAGGGGGCGGTGGACGATTTTGGCGTTGGAGCCCGTGAGCCGGATCACGGCTTCCGCGAGTTCGAGCATGGTGAATTCACCGGGGTTGCCGATGTTCACCGGACCGGGGAAATCGACGGGGCCTTCCATCATGCGGCGGAATCCTTCGATCAAATCGTCCGCATAACAAAAACTCCGCGTCTGGGAGCCGTCGCCATAGATGGTGAGGTCTTCCCCGCGCAAGGCCTGCACAATGAAATTGGACACCACCCGCCCGTCGTTGGGGTGCATCCGCGGGCCATAGGTATTGAAAATGCGCACGACCTTGATGTCCACCTGATTTTGCCGATGGTAATCAAAAAAGAGGGTTTCCGCGCATCGTTTGCCTTCGTCGTAACAACTACGAATGCCGATGGGATTGACCCGCCCCCAGTAATTTTCGACCTGGGGATGAATTTCGGGATCCCCGTACACTTCGCTGGTGGAGGCCTGCAGGATGCGGGCCTTGGTCCGCTTGGCCAACCCCAACATGTTGATGGCGCCGTGGACGCTGGTTTTGGTGGTTTGCACGGGATCAAACTGATAGTGGACCGGACTCGCGGGACAGGCCAGATTGTAGATCTCATCCACCTCGCAAAAGTACGGCAGGGTCACGTCGTGCCGCACCAGCTCAAAATAGGGGTTGCCGATCAAGTGGGCGATGTTTTCCTTTTGCCCGGTGAAAAAATTGTCCATGCAAATGACGTCATATCCTTCCGAGAGCAAGCGGTCGCAGAGGTGACTGCCTAAAAAGCCGGCGCCACCGGTAACCAAAGCGCGATTTTTCATGAAATGGGTTCCTTTTGAGATTCTCTTGTGAATTTTCGCGGTGAATGACCAATTCCGCTTTGATTAATCCGATTTCTTGGAAAGCCGGATCCATTGGTGGGGGTATTCCTCCAAAAAGGGGATCGGTTTGGCTTCGTCGTTCAGCGCCTGCAGGAGTCCGAAGAAATTCAGGACCGCCAATGGAGGAATGCCCGCCAACCAGACCAACAGGCCCAAGCCCAGCAAAGGCAGAAGCAAGAGCCCCAGCAACATCACCGAAAACATGCCGCCCCAAATCACCAAGGCCTGCTTGGCATGATACAAGGTGTAGGCGTTGTCGCGTTGCATCAGGGCCCGCAGACTGTAAGGGAAAAACACGAAATTCAAGGCATAACACAGAATGGCGTCGGCATGCCCCTCGTCCACCTCGTCGGCGTCAAAACGAGCATCGGTGTTTTCGTGTTCCGAAGGATCGGGATCGGGAAGATCGTCCTCGGGGACGGGGATGTTTTGGGTGTCACTCATTACACGGCCTTTTGCCCTCTCCACCGACGGATTTCAACAAAAATCGGATTTTGATTCGGCTGGATACGGCTGATTTTTCTAACATCGAAGTCCGACCCTAACGAGAATCAAAAATGCCCAACGGATGGCTACGCCGGACAAAGGATGCTAAGAAATCCGTAAACCTTTTTTAAAAAGGGATGGTTCGCGATCTCTTTTGATAGATTTCCAGGAATGAAAAGGAGCTGAGTTGAAACTTTTCTTGGCAGAAGGAAATTATATTCTCCAAATTGAACATCCGATGTCCGGCGCAGCCATCCGTTGGATATTCCTTCGATTATTGGAAAAACAATGTCTTGCAACCTCATGCCGCTGGTTTATGAAAACCGCATGTTCCCGATTTCCGACAACGTCCTGATTTTCACCGTGATCATGTCCGTGATCTTGTTTTCGCTGCTGGTCGGCGCGAAGCTCAAGATCCCGGACCTGGTCCTGCTGTTGATTGCGGGCGCATTCCTGGGCGAACACGGATTTTACGTACTCGAGCGCTCCAGCGCCATTGAACTGTTTGGAGAAATCGGACTGATTTTCATCATGTTTCTGGCCGGGTTGGAAATCGATCTGTACCAATTTTCCCGCACCAAAAACCGCAGCATTGGCTTTGGGATGCTGACCTTTGTTTTTCCGCAAGTGCTCGGCGCCATTGCCGTGCGGTATGCCCTGGATCTCAATTGGACCGCCTCGGTGCTCATGGCGAGTATGTTTGCTTCCCACACTTTGCTGGCCTACCCTGCCGCCGCCCGGCTGGGCATCCACCGGAGCGAACCGGTGACCATCAGCGTGGGGGCCACCATCATCACCGACACTCTGGCGCTGCTGGTCCTGGCGGTGGTGGCCGACGCCGCCGAAGGCGAAGTCTTGGACCCCCTGTTTTGGGGCGGTCTCTTTCTGGGGCTGGCAATTTTGGTCCTGCTCATCACCCAGCTCATTCCGCGTCTGGCGCGATGGTTTTTTCAAAACGTCACCGAATCCGGCGGAGCCCAATTCCTGTTTGTACTCGCCCTGGTCGGCGCCTGCGCCTATCTTTCCGAGTACGCCCGGATGAAGCCCATCATTGGCGCTTTTCTGGCCGGCGCCGCCTTCAATCATCAAATTCCCGAACACAGCCCGCTCATGAACCGGCTCGCCTTCGCGGGCAATAACCTTTTCATCCCTTTTTTCCTGATCTCCGTGGGCATGAGGGTGGAGCCCGACCGCCTGATTGGCGATTGGAAAACCTGGGAAGTCATCATCGCCATGGTGGTTTTGGTGATCATCACCAAGTGGATGGCCGCATGGTTGGCCGCGAAAATTTACGGCTATGATTCCGACGAACGGGGGGTGATGTTCGGCCTCACCGTCGTCCAGGCCGCCGCCACTCTCGCCGCCGCCCTCGTCGGCTTTGAAGCCGGAATTCTCGACGAAAACGCCCTCAACGGCGCCATTGCCATGATCATGGTCACCGTGCCCCTCGGCACCTGGGTGACCGACCGATACGGACGCCGCATGGCCCGGGCCGCCACCTCCGCCAAACGGATCACGAAAATCACCGAACAACGCATGGTCCTTTCCGTCTCCAATCCCGTCAATGCCGCCCGACTGACCGATTTGGCCTTTCTCATGCGCGACACCTCGGTGCCGGGCGCCATCTTCCCGCTGACCATCGTCCGCGAACAAGCCGAAACCGAAGAGGCGGTGTCCAGAGGGGAAAAATTATTGGCCCAGTGCATGACCCACGCCTCCGCCGCCGATGTCAGCGTGGAGCCTCACGTGCGGGTGGACCTCAACGCCTGCGACGGCATCATTCGGGCCGTGCGGGAACTCCGCGGCAGCACCGTACTCGTCGGTTGGGGAGGCGACCACAACCGCGGCACGCGCATTTTCGGGACCATCAACCAAAATCTCACCCAGAATTGCCCCTGCCGTCTGATCCTCTGTCGGATTCTGCGTCCGCCCAACACCACCCGAACCCTGCGCTTTCCTTTCCCGCCCCTTGCGGAACGCCGCGAAGATCTCGGCACCCTGATCCGGGAAACCAAGCTGCTCGCCAAACAAATCGGAGCGCCTTTGCATCTTTATCTTTCCGGTCAAGCGGCGGAAGAATTGCAAAGCCGCATCGAAAAAATCGCCCCCGGGTGCGACACCACCTACATCATCAAAGACACCTGGACGGAAGCCAGAAAAATCATGTTCGAGGATGTTCACGAAGACGACCTCATCGTGCTCCCGCAGATTCGCCGCAACACCGTGCTGTGGACGCCCACCCTGGACCGTCTGCCGGAATTGATCGCCCAGCACTTCCCCTACTCCAACCTGATGGTGGTCTATCCGGCCCTGTCCTCCAACCCGATTGGCGGCTCCGCGCCCATCATCCTTCCCGCTACCAAGAAATTCCCCGCCGTGCACGGGGTCGATTTGCCCGACGATCTCGACGGCCCGGAACGCATCGGGTGCCTGCTCGATCACGGCTTGTCCGAAGAACCCGACATGGCTGAGGCCGCCTACCCCCTGCTTTTGGAATCCGCCAAACTCAATCCCATCGAACTGACCCACGGTGTCGTGCTCATTCACGGACACTGCGGACAGAAGGAAAACTCCATCCTGCTTATCGGCCACGGAGAATCCGAACGCCCCTTCATGAGTCTGCCCCACACCCCCAAGGTAATCGTCGCCCTGCTCAGCCCCAAGGGCGATGCCCCTGAAATCCATTTGCGCGCCCTGGCCGCCGTGGCCAAGCGTTTCCGCGACCAAGATGTCACCCAAGCCATTGCGGAGGCGGATAGCGCGGCGGAAATTTGCACGATCCTCTCACATGTGACGAATGAGGAACAAACCTGAATCCAGTTGCAGGACAAGACTGTGCCAAAAGATCATCCACATTTTTTAAGCCCGAATGACGGTAAGGTGCAAATTCTCAGCAAAGAAGCCTTTTGCTAATTATTTGCCTATGAAGATTCCCGGCCATATCTTGAGCAATTGGATGACGTGGACAGCGTCATTCGCGCCCATGCGCCCAATATTCACCAAGGTGCATTGAACAATGTGCATGGCGCATGGTACGAATGGCTGCTTGCGGTTCGTTTCTGGAATACCTTTGTGGAAAATGAACATGCTGTTCTTGCCGCGAAACTTCCAAACATCACGGGATTCGATGTGGCCCAGCTCTTCGAAAAAAAATTATGTGACTACATCCTGGATTTAAGAAGAAAGGTCGCACAGAGTAGCTCCGTGGAGTTGGTGACTTCAAACCCGGATTTTGTGATTTTCGACCCAAAGGGAGACGATTTTGAAATTTTGGGTTCCCAAGAACCTCTTTATGAATACTCAATCGAAAATATAAATTTTATAGACAATCTCTATAAAAACATCATTGGGAAATGTAACTTTCAAACCATCGTGGGCTTTGTCGCCACAAAGACCAGCTTCCGTCCTGACAGGAGGTTGCAGATCCCACATGAAGGCAGTCTCATGAAAGCCATTTACGCGCATTTGGTCACCCGGGAGTGGGAACTTATGCCGCGCGAACTCAAATACTTGGCCATCGCCTGTAAAGTGGGTGAACCTGACCGCAAAGCACTGAAAACCGTTGCCACCCATTCGATCACCACGGTCACCGACCTCCCAAAAGCCGCCGTCGATGAGGTCTACAGAATTAACACGTTAGAAGAGTTAAACACATTTTTGCAAGCTGAAATCCTCCAGTCGAGCTAATTGCGTTTGGATGGCGATGCCCAACGCTTCGGCCAATTGAACCGGGACCGCATTTCCGATTTGCCTCCCCACACTGGTCAGTGTGACTTTTTCATATTTCGCGCAGTAAAAGCGCCAATCGGAAGGAAAACCTTGCAACACGGCCAATTCAAGTGAGTTCAGCCCGCGATTTTCGGTTGGATGGATGTAACGGCCTTTTGCGGGATTATATGCGGCGGTTCGAATGGTCACCGAAGGTTGGTCCAAGCGCAGGCGGCCAAACGTATCCTGACCTTGATGCTTGCCGGTTTTCCAACAATTTGGACGCATATCCATGGGCAAGACATGAAAATTTTCTCCGGGACCGATTAAACGCATTCTCGCGCGAACAGGATCGGAAATATTCATCACCACATTGTCAGGCCGTTCCAAATCCGCAGCACGAATGCTCTGGAAAGCATCCCCAACGGTCCGCCAAAGCGGAACGGTTATTTGGGGCCGTCTACCGGTTTGAAAACAAAATTCACGGTAGAGGTCAACGGATTTGAAATGCGTGGGCGCCGGCAAAGCGGGCGCGGGTCCATTTTTCAATCCGACCAAAATAAATCGATTTCGTTTTTGGGGCACGCCGTAATCGGCAGCATTCATGATGCGATAGGTCAATCCATACCCCAGCCCGCTGAAACATGACTTCATGTAAGCGAGCACCTCTTTGTGCTTTTGTTGCGTAATCCCCACAACATTTTCAAAAACAAAGGCTTTTGGCATCAACCCCGCGACAATCCGTGCGAATTCCTGAAAAAGATCCCCCCCGTTTTTTTCATCCGTCACCCCTCCCTTTTTTCCGATGTTGCTAAAGGGTTGGCATGGCGCCCCACCAACGACCAAGGCGGCTTCCCCTTTTTGTAAATTGGCCTTTTGCAAAATTTCGTCTACTTCAACATAGCGTACGTCCCCGGACCGCTCTCCCTCGACAATCGTCCATTCCGGTCGATTTCTTCGAAGGGTTTCTTTGCAGTCTTCGTTGACTTCAACACAGGCCACGGTTTCGAAACCCGCGTTCTCCAAGCCGATGTCCAGCCCTCCCGCTCCAGTAAACAAACTGACCACCTTTCCTCCGGTGCATCGGGGTTTTTCCGCAAATTCATCCGTGACCACATACCATTCATTCTCAAAACTATTGTATAGAAATTCTTTCAATCCTTCCCAGCGAATCTCGCGTGTCCCATAATGCGCGGCAGGTTCACACACTTCCTCGCGGTTCACATCGGAAATACGCTGCAACACGTCCGCGGGCAATTCGATTTTTTCCCCTCCAATGGCATGGAAGGCCTGCAGGAAAAAACGGGCGCTAAAAGACCCGCGCGACAACTTGTTGGCGATGGCCGCTTTGCTTTCATTCACCCCGATCTCTTGCAAGCGAAACCGTAGATCTTCTATGGTCGTCCCTTTCTTGGACATTTCCTCTTTCAGTAAATCCCGGGCAATCGCATTCCATAAAAATGATGTGTGTTTCTCGTTCATGCCGGTATCAAATATGATAACCGGCAAAAGGCAAGAAAAAGTTTCTGTTTTTTTAACCTCCATTTCATATTGTTCCCCGGCATCCATGTTGCTAATGGAAAGCTTTTCCTTTCCTCATCCCCATGCAACCGATCATTCTTCAAGGCCGTCCCGCTTTTTCCGACTTCCGCAGCACCGCGCTTCTGGGCGCGCTCCGGGAGGCAGCTCCCTCTCTTGACCTCGCGTCAATGGACGCGGTCGAGGTGTATCTGATCGAAACCGGGCACACCCCGGACGACGCCACCTTGGAACGGGCCTTCGCCCTCCTGGCCGCGGATCACCATTTTCAACGGGCCGGCGGGTTTTTCGTCACCCCGCGCAAGGGCACGATTTCCCCCTGGTCCTCCAAGGCCACCGACATTTTCCACAACTGCGCCTTGCATGACATTGTCCGGGTGGAGCGCGGCATTCATTTCCGCCTCCAAACCCCGTCCGGAGACCTGCTCTCCATGGCGGATCTGCGTCCGGCGCTTCTTGCCCTGCACGACCGCATGACCGAGGCGGTGTACGAGGACCTTTCCGATTTCTTCGATCATTTCGAACCCGCCCCCCTGCGGACCGTGCCGCTGATGGAAGAAGGTCCCGATGCCTTTCACCAGGCCAATGTCGACTGGGGCCTGGCCATGAGCGCCGAAGAAATCGATTATTTGGTGAAGGCCTATCAACGCATGCACCGGAATCCGACCGACGCGGAACTGGTGATGTTCTCCCAGGTCAATTCGGAACACTGCCGCCACAAGATTTTCAATGCCGACTGGATCGTGGACGGCCAAAAAAGCGAGCGTTCCCTGTTTCAAATGATCCGAAACACCCACGCCCTGCATCCCGAAGGCACTTTGGTGGCCTATTCCGATAACTCCGGCGTTCTGGAAGGGTTTGAAGGGGCGTGGTGGGAAGTGGATCCCGACGGCGTTCAAAAGCGCTACCGCAAAACCCCGACCACCCTCGACATTCTCTGCAAAGTCGAAACCCACAATCATCCCACCGCCATTTCCCCCTTTCCAGGCGCGGCCACGGGCGTGGGCGGGGAAATCCGGGACGAGGGCGCCACCGGCATCGGGGGACGTCCGAAGGCGGGACTCGCCGCCTACATGGTGTCCAACCTGCATGTGCCCGGGCATCCCCTCCCCTGGGAAAGTGAAATCGCCGAGCATCCGGGGCGCATGGCCAGCCCCCTGGAGATCATGCTGGAAGCCCCCATCGGTGGAGCCGCCTTCGGCAACGAATTCGGACGTCCCCAGCTTTGCGGACTGTTCCGCACCTTGCAACTCACCCACAACGGACGCCACCGCGGCTACCACAAACCCATCATGGCCGCCGGCGGCATGGGCAATCTCAAGCGCGAACACGTCGCCAAAAAGGACATCCCCGCCGGGGCCCTGATCATTCAGTTGGGCGGACCCGCCATGAAAATCGGCCTCGGGGGCGGCGCCGCCTCCTCCATTGGCGCCGGCAGTCAGTCCGAATCCCTCGATTTCGACTCCGTACAACGCGGCAACCCCGAAATGCAACGCCGCTGTCAGCAGGTGATCGACGCTTGCATCGCCTTGGGCGCCCGAAACCCCATGCTGTCCATTCACGACATCGGCGCGGGCGGCCTGTCCAACGGTCTGCCCGAATTGGTGGAAGCCACGGGCGGACATTTCCACCTCCGCAACATTCACAACGAAGACCGCTCCATGAGCCCCATGGAAATCTGGTGCAACGAGTCCCAGGAACGCTACGTCCTCGGCATTCTTCCGGAACGCCTCCACGACTTCGAAGCCCTCTGCGCCCGGGAGCGTTGCCCCTTTGCCGTGGTCGGCGAGGCCACCGACGACGGGCGGCTGGTCCTCGAAGATTCCCACTTCGAAAACAGACCCATTGACATGGAAATGGGCATCCTTCTGGGCAAAACCCCGAAAATGCGCTGCGAGGCCGAACGCCTCCGGGAATCCCATGCCGAACTCGATACCTCCGGCATGGATCTCAGCGAAGCCATTCACCGGGTGTTGCGCTTCCCCGCCGTGGCCAACAAAACCTTCCTCATCACCATTGCCGACCGCAGCATCACCGGGCTGGTGGCCCGTGATCAAATGGTGGGCCCTTGGCAAACGCCGGTCGCCGACGTCGCCGTCACCGCCACCGCCATGGACGCCACCACCGGCGAAGCCATGGCCATGGGCGAGCGCACGCCCCTGGCCCTGCTCGACGCCCCCGCGTCCGGGCGAATGGCCATCGGTGAATGTCTCACCAACCTCGCCGCCGCCCGCATCGGCCCCATTGGCAATGTCAAACTTTCCGCCAACTGGATGGTGGCCGCCGGCGAACCCGGTGAAGACGCCAACCTTTTCGACACCGTGCGGGCCGTGGGCATGGAACTCTGTCCCGCACTGGGCATTGGCATTCCCGTGGGCAAAGACTCCATGTCCATGCGCAGCGCCTGGACCGATTCCGAGGGCAACGCCCACAAACAAGTCTCCCCCCTCAGCCTGCTGGTCACCGGATTCGCCCCCGTCCAACACATCCGCCCCACGCTCACCCCCGACCTGAAATCCGCAGGCAACCTGCTGCTGCTGATCGACCTCGGCGCGGGGCGCAATCGCCTCGGGGGCAGCACCTTGGCCCAGGTCTACAATCAAGTGGGCGCCACCCCGCCCGATCTCGACGACGCCAAAACGTTCCGCGGCTTCTTTGACGCTCTCCAGGAGCTGTTGACCGCCAACTGTATTCTCTCCTATCACGACCGTTCCGACGGCGGCCTGCTGGCCACGGTCGCGGAAATGGCCATCGCCGGACGACGGGGCGCCAAACTGGTCCTCAACGAACTGATCGCCAAGGACCGCAACGGCAGGTTCGACATTCTCGCGGCCCTCTTCTCCGAGGAACTGGGCGCGGTCATCGAGGTCAACCCCTTCCAATTGGCCGACGTGCTCACCGCCTTCGAAGAACACGGCATTTCCGACATCTGCCATCCCATCGGGTCCACCACCGACGGCGCGGACCTGGAGATTTCCCTGCGGGAACAAAGCCTCTTCCGCGAATCCGTTCACAGTCTGAACCGCATTTGGTCGGAACTGACCTTTCACATGCAGGCCCTGCGCGACAATCCCGACTGCGCCCGCGAAGAATTCGACGCCCTGCAGGATGAAAAGAACCCCGGGCTTCTCGTCCAGCCGGCCCATGACCCCCACAAAACCTTCACCATCGGCACCGGAAGCCGCCCCAAAATGGCGATTTTCCGGGAACAGGGCATCAATGGTCACAACGAAATGGCCTTTGCCTTCGACCGCGCCGGCTTCGAAGCCGTGGACGTACACATGACCGACCTGCTCGGGGGGCAAGTGAACTTGAAAGATTTCGCAGGCCTCGTGGCCTGTGGCGGTTTTTCCTACGGCGACGTGCTCGGCGCCGGTTCCGGCTGGGCCAAATCCGTGCGCTACAACCCGGTGCTCGAAGACATGTTCGGCGCATTTTTCGCGCGTTCCGACAGCTTCACCCTCGGAGTTTGCAACGGATGCCAAATGATCTCCCAACTCAAGGAGATGATTCCCGGCGCCCAACACTGGCCCCGTTTCGTCCGCAACCGCTCCGAACAATTCGAAGCCCGGTTCGTCAACGTCGAAATCCTGGACTCCCCCAGCATCTTTTTCCGCGGCATGAGCGGCGGACTTCTCCCGATTCCCGTGGCCCACGGCGAAGGACGGGCCGATTTCAGCGCCACCGGCGATTTGCGGCGTTGTCAAGCCGAGAGCCTCGTCAGCATGCGCTACATCGACGGACACGGGAAACCCGCCGAAACCTATCCCGCCAACCCGAACGGCTCTCCCGGTGGCGTCACCGGGTTCACCACGCCCGACGGAAGGGCCACGATCATGATGCCCCATCCCGAACGCTGTTTCAGAGCCCTGCAAATGAGTTATCGGCCCCAAGGCAAATTCACGGGCGAAAACGGCCCCTGGATGCGCATGTTTGAAAACGCCCGCGCCTATTTGTCTTGAATCCGCT
>PXAS01000066.1 GCA_003565815.1 PVC group bacterium | reverse complement strand
TCCGGCGAACCCTTCAAAGATCCGGTCACCCGTATTTTGCAAGAGAACGCCTCCATGGTGGCGCACAATGACTTGCTGCTCATGAAAACCGACGGGGATCCCGCGTCCGTTGAACTCACGGCCACGCCGATCCGCAACATGAAAAGCGAAGTGATTGGCGTGGTCGTCGTATTGCGGGATGTCTCCGAACATCGGAAATTTGAACTCGAAAGGAGCCGTCTGGAAAAATTGGAATCCTTGGGGGTCCTGGCCGGCGGAATAGCCCATGATTTCAACAATTTGATCGCGGTGGCCATGGGGGTTTTGTCATTGCTGGCCGAGTTTCCCGAAAAAATGGGAGACACGGAACTCCTTGAAGATGCCTTGCGGGCTCTGGAGCGGGCCCGGGCTTTGACCGGGCAATTGTTGACCTTCTCCAAAGGAGGCACCCCGATCAAGCATGCGGCTTCCATTCATCAATTGATCGAAGAGACCGCGCGGTTTTCCCTGCATGGGTCCAAATGCCGATTGTCGATCGAAGCCGACGAGGACCTATGGACGGTAGACGTGGATCCCGTTCAGATGCACCAGGTTTTTCAGAACCTCACCATCAACGCCCTGCAGTCCATGCCGGACGGAGGCGACTTTACCCTCACCTTGGAGAACGTGGAAATCAAGGAGGATGAAATACTTTCCCTTCCCGCCGGCGCATATGTGAAGGTGAAAGTGAGTGATTCGGGCATCGGCATCGCCGAAGAAGACCTGCAACATATCTTCGACCCTTATTTCACGACGAAAAGTGCCGGACACGGCTTGGGCCTGAGCACGGTTTACAGCATTATTCGCGCTCACGGCGGACATATCACCGTAAAATCTTCCCGAAAAATGGGAACGACTTTTACGATCCATCTGCCCGCGCTTCCCGATGCACAACCCATGGAGAAGAACCCTCTTCCCCTGGAAACGCCTTTCGTGAAACCCATGCGAATCCTGGTGTTGGACGATGACGTGTCCGTACAAACGACCTGTCGGAGGTTGCTAACCCATTTGGGGCATCACGTGGTCTGTTGCTCGATCGCGGAAAGTGCCGTGTTGGAATTCAAAAAGGGACTTGAGAAAGGCGAGCCCTTTGATCTGCTGATTTTGGACCTCACCATCCCGGGGGGAATGGGGGGGCTGGAGGCCTTGCGCGCCATTCATGAATTGGATCCCAAGGCCCGGGCCCTGGTGTCCAGCGGATACTCCCAGGATCCGGTCATGGCAAATTTTGAATCATATGGTTTTGTCGGCGTGCTGCAAAAACCTTTTACGCTGAATGAACTGCGACAGGTTTTGAGCCAATTGTAACCTGAATCCAATCGGCGTGCTTCAAACGGATTCCCCCCGCAGAAATTTCTGGATGTCGAGAATTTGTTCTTTGCTGATGGCCTGCGGGTTGTCGAGCCAGTCCCGCCAGGCGGGGGCGATGGCTTCGGGGTGTTCCACGCGTTCGGCGGCTTGCCGAAGCGCGGCCCGGAAACTTTCCATCATGGTGTCGGTGGCGAGAAACAAATGATCTTCTGGCAACCAATTGTGGGCCCGGGCATCGCGAATGGTTCGGCTGACCTGCTCGTCGATTCCACATAAATAGACCTCGCCGCCTTGCTGTTGATAGCCGCGCGCAAATTCAAAAATGGCGTTCCAGCAGGAATAGTCAATGGAAAAGGCCCGACGGGTGCGTAGAATGATGATTTCGGGTTCCTGGACCTTGGCGATTTCGTTGAGTTGCTCCATGAGTTCGTGGGCCACCCCGTAACTGAGGTCTCCATGCACCGAAAGGGCCACGATGGAACCGGGCTCGTGCCTTGAACCGGAGGTGTAAGGGCGTTCTTCAAATCCACCGTCGGGCGCCGGGAGGATCTCCTGGAGGTGGAGCACCCGGGTTTTATTCAGGATGATCATGGCCGCGAGCACGATGCCGGTGAAAATGCCATACTCGATTTTCACCAAAACCGTGACCAAAAACGTGGTCAACATCACAATCACATCCATTTGGGAGGTTCGCCACACCCGCTTGATTCTTCTGGAGTCCACCAGCCGAATGCCAATAAACACCAACAACCCCGCCAAAGAGGCGAGGGGAATCAAGTCGAGCATTCCGGAAAGCAACAGGAGGGACAAAGCCGTGGCCAATCCAAAAATCACGTTGGCCATTCGGGTGATGCCGCCGCTTTCTTCAATGAGGGCGGAACGGCTGAAGCTTCCCGATCCGGGCATGCCCTGAAAACAGGCGCTGACCATCATGGCCAGGCCCTGGCCAAAGAATTCCTGGTTGAAGTTCAGGTGGCGCCGGTGTTTGACGGCGAGAAACTGACCGATGGAAACCGCCTCGATCAGTCCGACCAATGCCACGGCCAGGGCGGCCGGGAACAGGGAAGAGGCGGCTTGTGACCAACCGGGAAAAAAGGGATTGGAAAACCCAGGGAGGCCGGAAGGCACCTTTTGAATGTCACGGACCTGCATGACGTCACTGCCGGGCATCCATTGGGCATAGGCGATGCCGAGACCGATGACCATGATGGCCACGGGATATCGCTTGCCATGTTTTTTCAATGCATACATCAGGACCAGGGTCATGCTTCCGATGGCCAGGGCGTGGGGATTGGCCTCCGGCAACTGCCGCAATTTTTCCCAGACCTGTAGGGGAAACCAGGAGGCGGACGAATTTTCCACGCCCATAAAATGGTGCAACCGACCCAGGGCAATCATCATGCCCACGCCCACGGTGAAGCCCAGAAAGGCGGATTCCGGCACGAAATGCACCAGACCGCCCATCCGCAGCAGCCCCATCAGCAATCGAATGACGCCCACGATCAGGGTAAAGAGAAAGAGCACTTGCAGGCGGTGCTCCGGGGGGGCAAAGGAGGCCAACGCGGCGGCGGTCAGGAGGGAGGCGGAATTCGTGGGGCCGGTATTGATGTGCGCGGAACTGCCCCAAAGCGCGGCCACGATCGCGGCCACCATGGCGGCGTAGAGACCGTGGATGGGGGGGACGTCCGCAAGAATGCCATAGGCGATCGCTTGTGGGATCGCAAAGACCGCGACGGTCACGCCCGCAAGAAGATCACCTTGAAATGCGCGCCGGTGATAGCCTTTCAGACAGCGCAGAAAGGGAAAGGGCGTTACGCGGTCTTTGTGCGGAAAAATCATGAGACTTCGGAGGTGGTTTGTCCCAATCTTTCCAGGCGGTACTCCCCGTTGAGAATGTGTTCCCACCAATCCCGGCGGTCCAGATACCACTGTACGGTTTTGCGGAAGCCGGAATCGAAGTCCTCTTTGGGGGTCCAACCCAGTTCGCGACGGATTTTGCGGGGGTCGATGGCGTAGCGCATGTCGTGGCCGGGACGGTCGGTGACAAAGGTGATCAGATCTTCGTAGGGGGTGTCGCCCGGATGCAGTTCATTCAAAATGGCGCACAAGCCCCGGACCAGGTCGATGTTCCGCAATTCGTTGTTTCCACCGATGTTGTAGGTTTCACCGGGTCTGCCTTTGCACACCACCTCCCAGAGGGCTTCGCAGTGGTCGCCAACATAGAGCCAGTCCCGGATGTTTTCGCCTTTCCCATACACCGGGATCGCTTCTCCGCGGAGGCATTTCAAAATCACCACGGGAATCAGTTTCTCGGGAAATTGGTAGGGCCCGTAATTGTTGGAGCAGTTGGTGATCAGAACCGGGAGCCCGTAAGTATCCGCCCACGCGCGGGCCAAATGGTCGGAGGAGGCCTTGGCCGCGCTGTAGGGGGAATGCGGATCGTAGGGGGTGGTTTCCGAAAATCCGGGATCGTCGGGCCCAAGGGAACCGAAAACTTCATCGGTGGACACATGATGAAAGCGGAACGATTGTTTGCGCTCCGCGGGTAGTTTCCGCCAATACCCCAACGCGCTTTGCAGCAGTTGGAAGGTGCCGACGACATTGGTTTGGATGAACGCGCCGGGTCCGTCAATGGAACGGTCCACATGGCTTTCCGCCGCCAGGTGCATGACCACGTCGGGCTGAAATTCCTCGAAAATCCGGGCAGTCAGCTCCGGATCGCATATATCCCCCCGCAGAAACGCGTAGCGTTCGTCCCCCCGGAGATCCGAAAGGGATTCGGGGTTGCCCGCATATGTCAATTTATCAAAATTCAGGACATGGACGCGTTTGTCTTTGACCAAAAGCCGGACCAAATTGGAACCGATGAAGCCGGAACCGCCGGTGACGAGGATTTTTTGTGGGGAAATGGACATAGGCTCCCTTTTGCCGGGATCCTCTGGAAAAACAAGCGGAAAAACCATTGTCGCTTCGGGGAACGATCCGCATGCGGACAAGACGATTTTTCGCTTGAAAAATCCGTGTATCCGGATATTTGCATATATATGATCAATGACAGAACCCATCCTTTTTATGAATGTTTGAAGTCCCGCATCCTGGTGTTGGATGGTGCCATGGGGACCATGATTCAACGGCAACCCTTGAAGGAGGCGGATTTCCGGGGAGACCGCTTTTCCGAGTGGCCCTCTGATGTCAAGGGAAACAACGATCTGTTGAATCTGTCCCGGGCGGACCTGATTCTGGGGATTCACCGCGAGTACCTGGACGCGGGCGCGGATATCATTGAAACCAATACCTTCAACAGCACCCGCATTTCCCAGTCGGATTACGGCATGGAGGAATTGGTGCTTGAATTGAACCGGGAGGGGGCGCGTTTGGCGCGAAAGGCGGCGGATGAATTTTCAACCTCCGAGCGCCCCCGCTGGGTGGCCGGCGTCCTGGGGCCGACCAGCCGCACCGCTTCCATTTCTCCGGACGTTCAGGATCCCGGCGCCCGCAATACGTCTTTCGAGGAATTGCGGGTCACCTATGCGGAAGCGGCTTTGGCGCTCTTGGAGGGCGGGGCGGATTTGTTGATGATTGAAACCATTTTCGACACCCTCAATGCCAAGGCGGCGGGCTACGCGGTGTTGGAAGTGCTGGAACAATGGGGCAAACATGTGCCGATCATCATTTCCGGCACCATCACCGACCGCTCCGGGCGCACGTTGTCGGGGCAGACCCCGGAGGCGTTCTGGTATTCCATGAAACATCTCAAACCCGCGGCCATTGGGTTTAACTGCGCCTTGGGGGCCAAGGACCTGCGTCCGCATTTGGAGGAAGTGTCCAAAGTGGCGGATACCTTCACCACCTGTCATCCCAATGCGGGCCTGCCGAACGAGTTCGGGGGCTATGACGAGACCCCGGAACAAATGGCCCCGGTGATTGAAGGATTCGCCCGGGATGGCCTGTTGAATATCATCGGAGGCTGCTGTGGCACCGGACCCGAGCATTTGCGCGCCATTGCCGAGGCCGTTGCCAAGTATCCGCCCCGAAAACCCGCGAAACCCGAACCTTATACCCGCTTGTGCGGACTCGAACCTTTTGTGATTCGCCCCGACACCAATTTCGTGAACGTGGGCGAGCGGACCAATGTCACGGGTTCCCGGAAATTCGCGCGACTGATCAAGGAAAACAAATACGAGGAAGCCCTCGACGTGGCCCGTCAACAGGTGGAAAATGGGGCCCAGATCATCGACATCAACATGGACGAAGGCATGTTGGACGGCGAAGAGGCCATGCGCACTTTTTTGAACCTGGCCATGGCCGAACCCGACATCGCCAAAGTGCCGGTGATGGTGGACAGCTCCAAATGGTCGGTCATCGAAACGGGTTTGCGCTGCGTGCAGGGCAAATGCGTGGTCAATTCCATCAGCCTCAAGGAAGGCGAGGAGCCTTTCCGGCGCCAGGCCCGGCAGGCGCTCCGGTATGGGGCCGCCGTGGTGGTCATGGCCTTTGACACCGCCGGACAGGCCGACACCCTGGAACGGCGCGTGGAAATTCTCAGCCGCAGTTATGAGATTCTCGTCGATGAAATCGGGTTTTCACCCGAGGATATCATTTTTGATCCCAATGTCTTTGCCATCGGCACCGGCATCGAGGAGCACGCCAAGTACGCGATCGATTTCATAGAAGCCTGCCGGGCCTTGAAAAAGAAATTTCCCCTGACGCATATCAGTGGCGGGGTGAGCAACTTGAGCTTCAGTTTCCGCGGCAACGACGCCATTCGCGAAGCCATGCACAGCGTGTTTTTGTTTCACGCCATTCGGGCCGGCATGGACATGGGCATTGTCAATGCCGGACAACTCGCGGTGTATCAGGATATCGAAGCGGAACTGAAAAGCCGGGTCGAGGATTTGATTTTCAACAAACGGGACGACGCCACGGAACGGATGCTGGAGTTTTCCGAATCCTTTTCCGGCAAAACCAAAGAAAGGGTGGTGGATCTTTCCTGGCGGGAAAAACCGGTCGGCGAACGGATCTCACACGCCCTCGTGCACGGCATCGCCGAATACGCGGAAGACGACGCCGAAGAAGCCCGCACGACCCTGGGCACTCCGCTGGCCGTGATCGAAGGACCGCTCATGGACGGCATGAATATCGTCGGCGATCTCTTCGGCGATGGAAAAATGTTCCTGCCGCAGGTGGTGAAAAGCGCCCGGGTGATGAAAAAAGCGGTCGCATATTTGGAACCATTCTTCGAAACCGCAGACGGAAAAAGACGCGAACCCAACGGACGGGTCATCATGGCCACCGTCAAGGGGGATGTGCACGACATCGGCAAGAACATTGTCGGGGTGGTGTTACAGTGCAACAATTACGAAGTCATCGATCTGGGCGTGATGGTGCCCTGTGCCAAAATTTTGGACGCGGCGCGGGAACACAAGGCCGACATCATTGGCTTGAGCGGTCTCATCACACCGTCCCTGGACGAAATGGTGTATGTGGCCGAGGAAATGAAACGCGAGGGTTTTGAGTTGCCGCTTTTGATCGGCGGGGCCACCACCTCCAAAATCCATACCGCCGTGAAAATCGATCCCGCGTACGATCATCCCGTGGTGTACGTGCCCGATGCCTCGCGGGTGGTGGGCGTGGCCGGCGATCTGGTTTCCAAAGAACGCCGGGAGGCCTATGCCGCGAAAATCAGCGAGGAATATCAGGGATACCGGGACCGTCGTTCCGGCGCCAAAATTACCTTGGCCTCCCTTGAGGATGCGCGGAAAAACAAAGCGCCCATTGAGTGGGACGCCTATACGCCACCGGAACCCGCCTTTGTGGGAACCAAAGTCTTTGACGACATTTCCTTGGCCGATCTGGAGCCTTACATCGACTGGAGTCCGTTTTTCGCGGGCTGGGACCTGCATGGCGCCTATCCCGCGATCTTGGAAGACGAGATCGTGGGGGAACAGGCCCGCGAATTGTTCGAAAACGGGAAGAAAACCCTTCGAGAGTTGATTCGGGGCAAACGTTTGCAGGCCAAGGCCGTGATTGGATTCTGGCCCGCAAACAGCGTCGAGGACGATGATGTGGCCCTTTACACCGATGAAACCCGATCCACCGAGCTGACCCGCCTGCATTTCATGCGGCGGCAAACCGGCGGCGGCGAAGAGGTGCCCCACGCCTGTCTGTCGGATTTTGTCGCCCCCCGCGAAACCGGTTTGCGCGATTACGTGGGCGGGTTCGTGGTCACCGCCGGCATTGGCGCCGAGGAAATCGCGGAGGAATACGAAAAAGACAACGACGATTATCAGGCCATCATGGTGAAGATCATTGCCGACCGTTGTGCCGAGGCGCTGGCGGAATATTTGCATGAAGCCGTGCGCAAAACGCACTGGGGATATCAGCCAAAGGAATCCTTGAGCAACGAGGAACTGATCCGGGAAAAATATCAGGGTATTCGACCCGCCCCCGGATATCCCGCCTGTCCCGATCACACCGAAAAGAAAACCCTGTTTGACTTGACCGACGCCGAGAAAGAAATCGGGGTGAGATTGACCGAAAGTTACGCCATGTATCCCGGCGCGGCGGTCAGCGGATGGTATTTCAGTCATCCCGACAGTTATTACCTCAGCGTGGGCACCATCGACGAAGAACAGTTGCGGGCCTATGCCGAGCGCAAGGAAATGACCCTGCGGGAAGCGCGCAGATGGTTGGCGCCGAACTTGGCGTGACCAGCCCCCCGGCAAGGGAAATTCCATTTTCAAGGTGAGTTCTTCAAGAAAAGGGAATGACATTTGCAAATGAGTTGTTACCATGCAGGCATGGACACGAAATCATTTTTTCAATTTTGCATCGTTTTGCCCGCGTTTTTTGGTGGGATTTGTCTGGCGGAACCGGATCTTCCCGCAGTGCCCGCGGTGGAAGCGATGGTCGCCGGCGACCGCGTGAACCTCCGCACGGGTCCGGATTTGGACACCGATATTATTGGCCAAGTGGACTACGGGGACCTGCTCGTTGCCGTGGAAGTCCAAGAGGAGTGGGTCCGGGTTCGCCCGCCCGCCGACTTGGTGTTTTGGGTTCACGGTGGCCTTTTGTTTGAAGAACGCGAGGTGCGGGCCCGCGTATTGAACATCCGTTCAGGTCCCGGGACACAGTTCAGCATCGTGGGGCAATTGAGCCGCGGGGATCCCGTTACCGTCACCGGTGAACATCAGGATTGGCGCCGCATTGAAACCCCGGAGGCCGTCACCCTCTGGATCAGTCGGGATTTCGTGCAACTTCAAGGCGCACTGGATGCGGAACCGGAGCCCGAACCTGATCCGGAGCCCGAGCCGGAACCCGAGCCTGAGCCCGAGCCCGAGCCGGAACCCGAACCGGAGCCTGAACCCGAACCCGAACCCACGCCGATCACCGTGGTGGAAGTGGAAACCGTGGAACGGATCGTGGAAGTCCCCGTGGTGCCCACGCCCACCCCCACGGTGGTGCCTCCGCAGGATTTGGACTTGGTGCCGCTGTCGGGGCAGGGGACCGCTTCGGTCAAACGCGGCACCGTCAAGGCCTACATGTTGGCCGGCTCAAGTCCCAGCAGGTTTCAATTGGTCCAGCGTGACCGGGGAGAGGAAATCCCCATTTGTTATCTGATTGGCGATGACGAGGAATTGCGCGCCATGGCGGGTCGGTCCGTCGTTGTGCGGGGGCGCGATTTTTGGGTGACCGGACGCCGCTTGCCGGTGACCCGTGTGGAATCCTTGGAATTGCAACGGGATTCGGGGACTGAATGAAGCGCCTGAAAGCCATTTGTCTGGATCTGGCCCAAGCGCCGTTGTTTTGGCCCGCGTTCACGGGGGCGTTGCTTTTGTTGGGCCTCACGCGAATCCTGCCCGGCATTTCCTGGGTTTTGCCACCGTCCGAACAAGCGGTGCTGGATCTTGGATATGTGCATAATCTGCGCGCCGATTTCGGCGCCTACGAGGTGCTGGAAGGGTTGTCGCAGGTTTATGGCGCCCATGTCCTGCCGCGGTATGCATTGGCCGTGTTTTCCACGTTCACCGGGGACATTGCCCGGGCGGGGATTTGGTTGAGTCTGTTTGGGGTCGTCGCCACGGTGGGTGGCGTCTACACCCTCAGCCGCAGTATTTTTCCCCTGCGTGAATTTGCGGCCGTGGTCACAGTGTCCCTCTCCGCCGTGGGCGCCATCCAATACGGCATTTCCCCGGATCCCTCCCGGGCCCTGGCCATGGGCCTGGTGGTGTGGGCCTTGGCCCTGTTTTTCACCGCCATTGAGAAAGGATTGCCCCATCGTGTCTTTCTTTCGGCCTTGTTGTTGGGCCTCGCAGGCTACATTCGCATCGAATTGACCATGATCTGGTGGTTGCTGGCCCTGTATTTGTTGGCCATGGCGGTTTGGAACAGTCCCGCCAAAGCCAAGGGACTCCCGCTGGTGGGAATGGCGGTGGGGGGCCTGTTCATGATGGGCCTGGTCCTTTGGCCGCTGGTGGACCGCAATATCGGTTTGGCGGGTTCTCCGGTGTTGCCCGGGTTTGACGCCGAACTGATTTTGGGCGGCGTTCCCCAACCGGGCGCCGTGGCCGAACCCGATTATTTCGGACGCTTTCTGGCCGGATTCCGGATGCTGGCCGCGGATCGAACCGGCCTCGGCATTTTCGCCGGGTTGCTTTGGCCCTTGGGGGTCATCGTGTCCACCGTGGTCAACCGGCACAAAGCCTTTCCCTTTTTCTGGGCGCCATTTATCGTGTCCTGGGTGCTGGCGCTCACCTTGATCAGTCCGGTGACCGGCCCGGAAAGTTTTTATGAATGTTTGCGCATTACCGCCCCGGTTTTATACCCGTTTGCCGTACTTGCCCCGGTTTTTTTGCTGTATCATTGGATGCAGGTCGAACCCAAGCCCCGGGGCACGATTGTCAAACTTTGGGTTGCATTGATTTTCGGCGCCTACCTGATCGCTCTCCTCCCCAATCTATTCGGGGGAAATGGCCGGGAAGTACGCCAGGCCAAGCAATTTCAAACCATACTCGAAGTTTTTGAACAGGATCAAAGACTTTTGGAAGGTAAATTGCTCACCGATCTACCCGGCCTGTTTCTCAGCGCCGGCAAACGGCATGTGTATGGACTCAACGGCGAAACGGACTGGCGGATTATTGCCTACAAGTATCAGGATGGCAGTTTCCGGATCGACGAGTTTTCCCAATACCTGAAAGAGCAGTCCATTGACTATTTGCATTTGTCCGAGGTGGACGATCCCCTGCGAGAGCACCTGGCCCAAGCCGAAAATGCCCCTGAATTTCAGGAAATCGTCGTGATGCCGCCGCATCGTCTCCTCAAGCTCTCTTGGCCCGATCATTCCACATCGGAATAAACAGGTATGGGGAAGTCCCGC
>PXAS01000238.1 GCA_003565815.1 PVC group bacterium | reverse complement strand
CGCTTGCATTTGTCGCGACCTCGTGTATAGCGGTTCTCCAGTTCGGGGAGTGGCTCAGTCTGGTAGAGCGCCGGCTTTGGGAGCCGGATGTCGCAGGTTCGAATCCTGTCTCCCCGACCATTTTCGTGAACCAGGAGTATTGCCCATGCATGAAGATCAAGCCATTCTCGTCGTCGGTGGAGCCGGATACATCGGATCGCACACTGTTCGTCAACTCATTCACGGGGGACGCAAAGTCGTGGTGCTCGACAACTTGGTCTATGGGCACCGGGAGTCTTTGGTCGATGACGGGGTGATCTTCGTGGAGGGGGATTTGGGCGACCGTGAAACCTTGGACCGCGTGTTTGCCGCCCACGACATTGCCGCGGTCATGCACTTTGCCGCCTTTGCCTATGTGGGCGAATCGGTGACCGAACCCGCCAAATATTATCAGAACAATCTCGCCGCCCCCCTGGTGTTGCTGGACGCCATGCGCGAGCACGGCTGCAATATTTTCATTTTCTCTTCCACCTGCGCCACCTACGGCAACCCCGAGTACGTGCCCATCGACGAGCAACATCCGCAAAACCCCATCAACCCCTACGGCGCCAGCAAGCTCATGCTGGAACGGGTGTTGGCCGATTACAGCCATGCCTACGGTCTCAAATACGCGGCCCTGCGGTATTTCAATGCCTCCGGTTGCAGTCTGGACGGCAAAATCGGGGAGGACCACAATCCCGAAACCCACTTGATCCCGCTGGTGCTGGAAGCCGCCGCCGGCTCCCGCCCGCACATCACCGTTTTCGGAACCGATTACCCGACCCCTGACGGCTCCTGCATCCGCGACTACATTCATGTGGACGATTTGGCCCGGGCCCACATTTTGGCCATCGACAAGCTGGATGCGGGCGCGGAATCCTTCCAATGCAATCTTGGAACCGGCATCGGACATTCGGTCAAGGAACTCATCGCCGCCGCCGAGCAGGTGACCGGCAGCACCATTCCCGTGGTCTACGGCGAGCGGCGTCCCGGCGATCCGCCGGAATTGGTGGCCGCCCCCGCCAAAGCCAAAGAACTCCTGGGCTGGGAAGCGGAGTACAAGGATCTGGAAATGATCCTCAAAACCGCCTGGGCCTGGACAAACGGCCCCCGCAAGGGACATTATTCGCGACGATAAAAACCCGGATCATTGTTATGAACGCCAAGGGCATGAGGAAGACATTGGCCCCATGATCATGTCCGAATCCATTTGGCGTGCCCGGCGCGAACGGGAGTTGGCGCCCATCCTTCCGGTGGTGGCGGCGGCCAAACACCGTCGATCCCGGGGCGAAAAACATCCCATCGAGGATTTTCTCTGGGAGTATTATGGATTGCGTCCCGGAAAACTCTTGCAGTGGAGTCCGGGCGCGGGCGTGGTGTTGACCGGGGCGTCGCCGGCGGAATTTTCGGAGGCCGCCTGCTACAGCGATGCCCCCGATGGCGGAAGATGGCTGGCGCCGGACGCCATTCCTGAAAAGCGGCGGACCGCGTTTGCCTGGATTCGGAATTTGTTGGAACAGACCCGGGATCGCCCGCCGTTTTACGGCTGTCTGGGTTTGCACGAATGGGCCATGGTCTACGAGGCCGGGGATGTTCGCCATCCACAACTCCCCTTGCGATTGGGGCACGCGGAAACCCGCCAGGTGGTGGAGCGTCTGCCCATGCGTTGCAGCCATTACGACGCCTTCCGGTTTTTCAGCCAAAGCGCCCGCAAATTCAATCCCTTGCCGCTTTCGCCGGAAAACCGTCCCCTCCAGGAGCAGCCCGCTTGTTTGCATGCGAACATGGATTTGTTGAAATGGTGCCTCAAGGCGCAACCCTTCGTGCCCTCCGCTTTGGTGGTCGAGGCCTTCCAATTGGCCCGGTCCGCCCGGGTGGTGGACATGCGGGCCAGTCCGTATGACGTCAGCTCCCTGGGTGAATCCCCGATTCCCATCGAAACCCCGGAAGGACGGAAAACCTACGTTCGTCTGCAGGGGGAAATCGCGGAGGCGGCGGCGCCAATCCGCGCCCGTTTGATCGAATGCCTCCGCCAACTCCCGCGATCATGAGTGCCCCGTCGACCATTTTGCATGTGGACATGGATGCCTTTTTCGCCTCCGTCGAGCAGCGCGATCGGCCCGAGTTGCGCGGTAAGCCGGTGATCGTGGGCGGGGATCCCACCAAGCGCGGCGTGGTGGCCGCCGCCAGTTACGAGGCCCGGAAATTCGGCGTGCATTCGGCCATGCCCACCCGGGAAGCGCATCGAAGATGTCCCGACGCCGTTTTTGTCCGCGGTCGCATGAACGTGTACAAATCCGTTTCCCGCCAGGTGTTCGCGATTTTCGAGGACGTCACCCCCGTGGTGCAACCCGTGTCCGTGGACGAAGCCTTCCTCGATGTGACCGGCGCCCTGCATTTGTGGGGAAACGATCCGGTGCGGATCGCGGAACATATTCGCGCCCGCATCCGCAAAGAGGCGCAACTGACCGCTTCCGTGGGCATCGCCCCCAACAAATTCCTCGCCAAATTGGCCTCGGACATGAACAAACCTGACGGTTTTACGGTGGTGCCGCGCGATGCGGAGGCCATCCGCGCCTTTCTCGCCCCCCTGCCCGTGGGCAGGATCTGGGGGGTGGGCAAAAAAACCGGGGACAAGCTGGCCCGTCACGGTATTCACACCATCGGCGATCTTCAGGCTGCCAACCTCAAAGAGTTGACCGCGTGGTTCGGCGCACACGCCGCCCGCCATTTGCTGGCGCTTTCCCGGGGAATCGACGAACGTCCCGTACATGATCGCGAACCCGAAAAAAGCATGTCCAGCGAGCACACCTTTGGCGAAGATCAAACCGACCCCGTCGTTTGGCGGCGAATCCTCTTGGAACAAAGCGAAGAAGTGGGACGGCGCTTGCGAAAAGCGGGGCTTTGGAGCGGGTGCGTTCATTTGAAAGTCCGGGACGACAAATTCCAGACCCGCACCCGGCAAAAAACCCTCCCGGTGCCCACAAGGCAGGACTTGGAAATTTATCATGCCGCCCTGGCCTTGTTGGAGAAGACCGCCCCCGACCGTCCCGTCCGTCTATTGGGGGTGGGGGCGTCGCACTTGACCGACACGCCCGTGATCCCGGGTCCGGCCCAGTTGGATTTGTTCGGCGAACCTCCCGCCCCCGCCGCCTCCGATCCGGCCGTCCTCGACCGGGTCATCGACCAATTGCGGGAACGCTACGGGGACAAAGCCGTGCAAAGAGCCGCGCTGGCCCGGAAACCGAAGAGCAATGATGCGTGATTCGGAGTGACGAAGGATGAATGACGAGTGACGAATGTAGCGCGAAAGTCCCTTGTCGCGAACGGAAGGGGTATCGGCAAGGGACTGCCGATCTACGTTGGCGGAAAGGTTGTCGGCCTTCGGATCTGGAAAAATGTGGAAGGGGCACCCCTCATTGCCATCGGCTACAATCAATATTTCCGGGATGATGAGCCTTTGTCGTGGATTCCATCGCGGAATTCGTTTGATCTTTTTTTGCGGCACGGATACGGGTTTTCCTGCAACAACTCAACGGAGAAACAGATGGAAAACCTGCAAGCATTTCACGATTGGCTCAATGGCGTGGTCTGGGGCCCGCCCTTCATGGTTTTGTTGATTGGCACCGGGCTGTATCTGACGGTGCGGCTCAATGGATTTCAGTTCACCCATTTTCGAATGGCGTGGAAAAATACCTTTTCCCGGGTTTTTCACCATGAGCCGGACGTGGAAGGGGGCGCCATCAGCTCTTTCCAGGCCGTGACTTCGGCCATGGCCGCCACCATCGGCGTGGGCAACATCGCGGGCGTCGGCACCGCCATTGCCCTGGGCGGTCCGGGGGCGGTGTTCTGGATGTGGGTATCGGCGTTGGTGGGCATGGCCACGAAATTCGGCGAGGCCTCCCTGGGCGTGAAGTTCCGGGAAATCGACGCGGAGGGCCGCGTGCGCGGCGGGGTCATGTATTACATCGAAAAGGGGCTGGGCCCGAAATGGAAATGGCTGGCGATTGTGTATGCGCTTTTGGCGGCTCTGGCCGCGCTGGGCATCGGCAACATGGTGCAGGCCAATACCATGTCGGAAGCGCTGGAAGGCTTCGGGGTTCCGGTGAGTTTCACGGGCGTGGGGGTCATGCTTCTCGTGGGCCTGGTCATTCTCGGGGGCATCCGCCGCATTGGCCAGACGGCCGAAAAAATCGTCCCCCTGATGGCGGTGTTGTATTTGTTGGGCGCCTTGGTGGTGCTCGTGTTGAACGCCTCGCAAATCGGCGACGCTTTCGGGGCCATTTTTTATCACGCCTTCCACCCGGCGGCGGCCACCGGCGGTTTCGCGGGCTCCGCCGTGGCCCTCACGGTGCGCTTTGGCATCGCCCGGGGAATTTTTTCCAACGAAGCCGGGCTGGGCGCCGCGTCCATTGTCCACGCCCAAGCCAAAAACTCTCCGGTCCGGCAAGGAATGTGGGGGATGATGGAGGTTTTCGTGGATACGATCGTGGTGTGTACCATGACGGCACTGGTGATTTTGGTGACCGATGCCCACACGCTTTTGGTGGACGGGGAGGGCTTGACCGGCGGGGCCCTGGCCTCCGCCGCGTTTACCCGGGGGCTGCCCGGCCAGGGCGGTTTGATCGTCTTGGTGGGCCTGGTCCTTTTCAGCTATACCACCATGCTCACCTGGTGTTTTTACGGGGAGCAAAGCTGCGCCTATATTTTTGGCGACAAAGTGGTGCTGCCCTACCGCATCATGTTCATCGGCTTCCTGTATGTCGGCGCCGTGGGCGGCTTGGAGACCATTTGGGGCATTGCCGACACCTTGAACGGCCTCATGGCCGTGCCCAATCTCGTGGCCCTCATCGCCCTGGCCGGCGTCATTGTCCGGGAAAAAAACACGTTGCGGTGAATCCGTTCGGTTCCGCGTTCTTTCAGCGTCCTTCAGCGGTTACAGTTCCTGTCGTTTGCTCCTTGAAGCCGACTCTCGAAAGAATCCGCCCGAGGACACTGGGGACGCTTCGGCGAGGGAAATAACTGGATTTCCGCTTCGTTTCCGATTACGTTCACGCGTATGCAACGTTTTCAGTGTCCCCAGGCCCCTGCAAAGAAAGTTCCGAGCGTCGGAAGCCCGAAAAAAAAGGCTTCCGAGCGTCGGAAACTTTGTGGGGAAGCCGAAGGGTCCCGCGAAGGCTTTTCGTTGATCGAGGTTTTGTTGGCGGTGCTGGTGTTGGGCTTGTCGCTGGTGGCGTTTTTCGGCGCCTTGGGTGACGGGGTGGCCATTGTCGCCAGTGCCAGCCAATATGAAACCGCCCGGACCTTGATGAATCGTCTGGAGCTGATGGAACCGCTGGATTTGGAGGATTTGGACGAGGGGGAGGACTCTGGATTTTTTGACGGGGAATACCGAAATTTCCGCTGGCGCCGCATCATCACCCTGGAGGGCAAGGAAGAGGATGAATTATATCGGATCGAAACCCGGATCGAATGGGGCGATCAGCGGGATCCGGGCGTGGAAAGCGTGGAAACGTTTCTGCATCTGCCCACCGCCCGCCGCGAGGGCTGGGTCAAACCTTAATCCGGGAGAATTTCCCACCACGCTTTCGTGCGTCCCAACGTTGTTTGGCGTGTGGGATTGTCAAGCGGTTGCGGATCGTCTATAGGCTCCGTCCATGCGAACCGACTTACAGATTTTCTCTTTCCTCGAAACGGCCGACTGGGTGGTGTTCGGCTTGGTGCTGTTGGTGACGCTGGCGAGCGTGGTGTACGGCAATTTGCGGCGGCACCGTCTGCCGGAAAGTGGCGAAGAAGCGGATTTGCTGGATCTGTTGATCATGGGACGGCGTCTGACTTTGCCGCTGTTTACGGCCACCCTGGTGGCCACCTGGTACGGGGGGATTTTCAGCGTCACCGAATTCACTTTTGACGTGGGCCTCTACAATTGGCTGACCCAGGGGGTGTTTTGGTATGCGGCGTATTTGATTTTCGCCTTCGCGCTGGTGGGACGCATTCGGGGATCGGAAGCGAAAACCATGCCGGAATTGCTGGGCACCATGTTCGGCCCGCGTTCGGCCAGGTTGGGGGCGTGGCTGAATTTGTTCAACGTTTTGCCGATCACGTATGTGTTGATGATGGGAATTTTCATGCAGTTGCTGTTCGGGGGAAACATCCTGATCTGGATGGCGCTGGGCATGGCGGGGGTGACGGCATACAGCACGATCGGGGGATTGCGCTCGGTGGTGTATTCGGATTTGATTCAATTCGTGGTGATGTGTCTTTCGGTGGCGCTGGTGATTGGGTTCAGCATGCAAACTTTCGGCGGGCTGGGCTGGTTGCGTGCGAATCCCAATATTCCCGAGGGTCATTGGAAACCGATGGGGGCGGGGATTGCCTGGAGCACGACGCTGGTTTGGGGGTTTCTGGCCCTGGGCACCCTGGTCGATCCCAATTTTTATCAGCGCTGTCTGGCCGCCAAAGATGTGAAAACGGCGCGGCGGGGGATTCTGTTTGCCACGGGGGTTTGGGTCTGCTTTGATTTTTGCACGACCTTCGGCGCCTTGTACGCCCTCGCGACCTTGCCGGAAGCGGTTTCGCGCGAGGCCTACTTGATCTACAGCGTGCAACTCTTGCCCGCGGGGGTACGCGGCTTTTTCCTGGCCGGAATCCTGGCCACCATTCTCAGTACCCTGGATTCGTATTTGTTTCTTTCCGGAACCATTGCCGCGTATGATCTCGCGCCAAAAAAATGGAAGGGGAACGTGGCCTTTCACCATCTGGGCACGGTGGCAATGGCCGTGGTCGCGGTGGCGGGCGCCAGTTGGTTTCATTTGGCCGATCTGAATCTGGTGGATGTCTGGAAGATTTTCGGCGGCTACGCCACCGCTTGTATTTTCCTGCCGTTGATGGCCGGGTACATTTGGCCGGGAAAAATTTCGGACCGCGGCTTTGTCAATGCTTGTGAATACGGTATTTTGTTGATGACCCTGCATTATTTGCTGCGGATTTTGCTCCCCGGGGTCGAAGGGTTACAGACCTTGGAGCCGTTTTATTCGGGCTTGGCGGGGACGCTTTTGGGATTTTGGGCGCCGGCGGCAAAACCCGGACCGCCGCCACCAGAAGCATGAGGCCGGGAACGGCGGCGAAGAGGGTGAGCGTGGCCACGGCGGCGGCATCCGCGGGCGTTTCCAACGGCAGACCCGCCAGGTGCTTGACCCCGGACACGGCGGCCAGCAACGCGATGGCGATTTGAAGCCGTCGATCCGCCCGGGCCATGAAAAGCAGACAGACCGTTCCCGCAAGCAGCAAGGAAAATTTCGTGAGAAAAAACGGGGACAGGCCCCGTTTGGCGGGGACAGGCCCCGTCAAATACGCAGTGGAAATCGGGACGGGGTCGAGGAAGCCCATGTCCCGCAGTTGGGTCAGTTCCTCCACGGCATCCGGAAACGGGGACAGGCCCCAAACTTCGGCATAGGTTTCGATGGACCAAGGCATGGTTTCGGAGTGCGGGGGAAAGAGGCTGAGAATTTGCCGGGTGCGCAACCCGTTTTCGAAGGGGCGGCGGAAGTTGGCGGACAAGCGGTGGCGGGGATCGCCGGGGGCGACGCGCAGAAAAATGCCCCGCCGAATCGCTTCCCGGAAAAGCACGGGGTCCACTTCGTCGGGGTTCACCCGGGCGTGCTCGCGGAACCGCTCGACCCAGGGCCAATATTCCTCCGCGAGCCATTCGGAGGGGTCGAGGGTAAAGGCCGCGGAGGGCACGTGGGGACCGTGACGATCTTCTTCCATCAGGCCATAGACTATCATGACCCGCACCATCTCCGGCGGGTCCAGGGGGGCCTCCCGGAAGAGGCGGTGGAGGCTTTCGGGAGAGAGGCGTTCCATGCGTTCGTGGATCAACCGCAATAAGTCCAGGGCATGGGGGCCCGCCAATTCGGCGGGAAGAGCGTCGGCGGGATCGGCTTCCGGATGGGGCCGGTATCGCGGCAGGGGAGATGCACGGGGATCCTTTTCGATTTCGGCGTGGGTTTTGAGGCTGTTGAGGGCGGTGAGGTAGAGCGGATACAGCGGGGCCAGGCCGAGGAGGAGGAGCAACGCGCCCCGAACCATCGGCAACATGAAGGGTTGCCAGGGTTTGCGCGCGCAGAGCAACCAGAGGGTGGAGGGAATGAACAGGAGCCAATATCGCTCGGCCAGCAGTCCTTGCCAGTCCCGGAACAAGGATGCCGGGGGCCAGATGTCGAACATCATCCAGGCCGCATGGGCGGAGACGAGGCCCGCGACAAGGCCCGCGAGAAGATGCGGGACAGGTGTTCCCGGGAGACGGGACGCGAGTTGTCCGGCGAAAATTCCCGCCGCCAGAATCGGCAGGACTCCAAAAAGGGCGGGATGGATTTGCGCTTGCAGCAGAAAAGTCAGCGGCAGTCCCACCGGGACCAGCAGGCCGGGGCGTTTTTGCAGAACGGGATGTAAAAACACCTGCAGCCCCATGCCGATCGCGCCCAAAAAGAGCAGGTACGCGAGGACAGGGGCAGGCGAGGGGATCTCGGGCAAGGGGGGCGGCATCGGGAAAAGCATCAAACCGCAACCGACAATCAGGGCGGGCATCAGGAGTTTTTTGCGCATAAGGATGTTATACCACGCTTTGGCAAAACCCAAAACCGCAATCGTCAGGTTATTCATGAATCAGCGAGTCATTTTTGACGTAAACGCACGATTTTGACTTCAACGAGATTGACCGTTAAGATATTATCGTTAGCATTAGGGCATGACGATGCTTTATGACATCCAGCAAAAATTCCAAAAAAAAGCCTACGAGTATTCGAAGCACGCTGTGGATCAGATGATTCATCGAAATATACGCGTACGCGAAATTGAGGAAGCGATATTCCGTCATGCCGAGGTCGTAGAGAAATATCCCGAGGACAAATATGGACCCAGCTGCCTGATATTGGGGTTTACGTCCAGCGGGCGGCCATTGCACATCCTGTGCAGTTACCCATCCCGACCTCTTCTTAAAATTATCACCACATATGAACCGGACCCTGATTGCTGGGTTGAACACAAAATCAGAAAACCAAATGGATGAGGTATCTCAATGAATGAAACCATGATTGAAACGAAAGTGACTTATACCGTCGAATTCAATGGGAAGTTTTACATGATCGAGCATGTGCCCGCAAGGGTTTGTAAAGAAACGGGGGAACAGTATTTTGCCCCCGAAACCGTTGAACATATTCAGGAGATCATTCGGGGCAACAAAACCCCTGATAAAATGATTGAGGCCCCTGTATTCGAGTACGTCTAACTTTACGGAATTATAGAATTTATGGCAACCACCCTCTTTTTTGCATGAGTGCGGTCAGGAGGGGCTGCACCTCGTCGCGAATGGTGGGATTGGCGTAGGCGATCCAGTCCGCCGCGGTGCGGGTGTCGAAGGGCGCGTCCAGCGGGCTGCCGTCGGGGGCGGTGACGAGAATGCCGGCTTCTTCGGCGATGAGCACGGCGGCGAGATCGTAGGGATGGCAAACGTGTCCGATGCGTTTGTCCGCGTAGAGCGGGCTGGCGTAGAGGGTGGCCCGCAGGTCGGCGGTGAAGCGGTCCTTGCCGGTGATGAGTTGCGCGAGTTGTCCGCCGGTGGAGATGTACTGGTCCTCGAAGGAAAGGATTTCGCCTTCCACGGCATCGGGAAACAATCCGGCCATCAGTTCCTCTTCCAGGGCGGCGAGGTGTTCCCGTCCGGGTGGGAAAAACCGGGCGATTTGGGCGAATCCGCCCCGGATGGAGGGACCGGGGTACGGTTCGGGGCGATAGGGTTTCGGGGGGGCGTCGTCGAGGAGCGAAACGGTTTCGGCTGACCACCCTTGTCCGCGAACGGCGGCGAAGATGTCTGCGAAACCGGCGCGGCTGGTGGGCTGTTCGGCCATGACGGCACAGTCGATGTCGCGGAGTCGGGTTTGCGGGCCGCGGTTGGGGGCGGCGCCGGCGAGAAACCAGGCGCTGCGTTTGTCGACCATGATGCCACGAGTGCCGTCAATGGGGTCCACCAACATACGCCAGGCGCAGTCGGCGTCGGCCCGGCCTTCGGGATGGCAGGTGATTTCGTCCTTCCCGATGCCTTCGGCGACGAGGACGATGCCGCCCAAGGCTTCGGCCCGGTCCGCCATTATATGCAAGAGCATCTCCTCCACTTCGCGGTCGATGGCGTAGATGACGTCCGCGCCGCTGTGTCCGGTGGTGCGGATGCGCTCGGCGACGGGCATTTCGCGCAGGGCTTTGGAGACGATTTCGCGGGCGGCATGGCCCAGATCGGTCAGCAGGGACAATAATGGATGGGAAAGGGGGGGCACTGGGGTTTTCACGGTTGGGTAAGGTTCGCGGGTGAGAGTTTCTCTGGAGGAAGATGATACAGAAAAACGTGCATGTTGAACATAAAAAATTTGAGATCAATGACTTACCGTACCTGAAATCGTAAGCCCAATCCTAATCGTACTCTTAGTTGTAATCCTAATGCAGATTTGATCCGCATCCGAAACAGGCCCGGAGGGCCGGAATATATTCAGCCCCGGGAGAAGCCCGGGGTTAGGTGTGCAGTGGTGTTCGAAAGGCCCGCAGGGCTGGCATATTTGTCGAGGGTGAAGCCCTGACGAGTATACACATTTCAGGTGCGTGAAGGCATGAGGAATGATCATGCCCTGAAAGGGCTTTTCATCGTAGCCGGGGGTTTG
>PXAS01000043.1 GCA_003565815.1 PVC group bacterium | reverse complement strand
TTTTTTGCTGACGGTGGCAATGAGGTCGGGATCCACGGCGGGATAAATGGTGTGGGCGAGCATGATGGACGGGAGCAGATCCCGTTCGATCAAATGCCGGTAGGGGAGCAGATCGCGGTTCCAGAGGGTATCAAAGTCAATGTCCATGACCGGCACTTCGTAGTGGGCGTCGACAGCGGAATCGCCGCGTCCCGGAAAGTGTTTGCCGGTGGCGGCGACACCTGCCTCCTTGAAGCCCCGGCAGGTTGCCTCCGCGTATTCGGCTACTTTTTCGGCCCGGTCGGAGTAGGCGCGGATGTTGATTTCCGGGTTCCGGTGATCGCAGTTCACGTCCAGCACCGGCGAATGAATAAAGGTCATGCCCACTGATCGGGCCTGGCGGGCGATAATTTTTGCGGATTCATAGGCATGGACGGGGTTGCCGGTGGCGGCCAGTCCCATGCACTGGGGAAACATGCTGAATCCGCTGAAGGAGCTGTTGCCTTCCCCCTCGGTGTCGAAGGAATAGTGCATGGGGAGGCTCAGGGGCCTTTTCCGCGCCAGGAGGTTCAGTTCGTCGAGAACCTCCCGGTACTGTTGGCCGGTGAGTTCCCGGGGTGGAACCCCGTTTTTGTAGTATACTTCGCTGCCCTTGATGCTGATGATGGTTTTGCCGGTTTTAGGATCCACGTAGTTTCCGAATTTCCGGTCCTGCGGGGTGAGTCGGAGGCCACCGCAGTGATACTTGGTGACGTAATCCCGGATGTTGGGGGTGATAACCGTGCCGTTGAAGCCCAGGGTGAGAACAGCGCCAACCTTCTGATCGAGGGACATGGCGTTGAGGAGTGAGGGAATGTCGATGGTTTCCGGTTTCATGGGATTACCTCTTGAGTATGTTTTTTTTGGGGGGGGATTAGGACTGAGATTGGGCCTGTGATTGGGAGGGACGCCAGGGAGGGGATTCGGGCAGACTGCTGTAAAAGTCATTCAGCACTTTTTGCTGATACTCCCCGCCGAAGCTGCCGGCAAAAAAGCGCCGCAGTCCCTGGTCGCGCAGTTCGCACCAGGATACGCGTTCCCGCCCCGGGACGATCGGGAAAAACAGAAATCCGTTCTCTTCGGCGGCTTGCTGGTCCCCGGGCGCGTCGCCAATCATCAGCACGTGTCCGGGGGCGTATTTTGATCCCGCGGCCAGAGCCAGATGTTCGGTTTTCGTGCCCTGTTCCTGCCCCGCAATCATACGGGTATAGCGGGCGATATCGTGCTCCTCCCATTCGCGGACGAGATCGTTGGAAGGGGTTTGGGAGACCACCAGACAGTCCGCCCTGTCCGGAAGGCTTTGCAGAACGCTTTCGGCTTCGGCGATGGGGGGCAGGTCGTGAACAATGTGTTTGACCGCTTGCGCCACGTCGATGGACCACAGTAGGGCTTGAATCAAAATGCTGTTCTCCCGCAGATCGTGTTTGTTTGCCTGTATGTACCGCCCAAGGTGTTTTTCACTCAGGCTGGTTTCCAAGGAGATCCAGGTTTCCAGTTCGCGGGTGTCGATGGCGCGTCCCAATTGCTCCCGGACTTCGGGCCGTTCGTTCAGCAGTTTGATGGCTTCCACCACGGCCTTGAAGCGATTGAGTCCCCGGGTTTTCGAATACAGGTTCACAAATTCCCACGTTTCCCTCGCAAAACCGCTGACGCCCTGCAGAGCAAAGCGGTTGATGAAGGCCGGACAGAAACACTCCTTGTGCTTGATTTCCATACTGTCGAACACGCACCCGTCCGAGTCTACGCCAATAAAAAAAGGTTTTTCCGGTGGTAGATCCCGCAAATCTTCTTTTGTACTCGTCTTACTCATTTGTCAGTTTTTCCATGTAAGGGTTGTATGTAAATCATTCCCAATAAAAACAGGTTGAACGATTATTTATCCTGTAGATGAGAGGATTGTATTATCAAAGACAGGGAAGTAACTGATCTATATACTGTAACATACAGAAACTCAACGATAAGATGCAGCAAGATAAAAAATATTACATGTTGCAATGTGTGGTTGCAATGTGTTGGAAATCAAGGTTGTGAGGGGGCAGGCGGTTAGAGCGAAATCCTGAGCGCCGCTCCGAGGAAGACGGTGTCGGTATCGATTTTGGTGTCCGAGTCCTTGAGGTCGGCCTCTTCGTTGAAGCGGTAATTGCCGAAGATATCGAGGAAGAGTCCCGGAAGGACTTGGAAGTTCAGACCTGCGCGGAGGCTGAAAAAGGGGTCGTCGGCAAAACTGCCGTCCCTGTGCATCCATCCCGCGCCCGCGGCGGCATAGATTCCCCTGCCCAGGATAAAATGGAACTGCGGGGCCACGGCATCTTCGCCGAAACGGTCGGGAAGAAACTCCAGGGCAACATCCCAGCCGATTAGGTCGGGACGGCTTTGGTAACTGAGAAAATAGCTGAAACCGTCATCGTCAATATTGCTTTCCAGGTCATCAAGGGCCACCCAGTAATTCACGCCCCCGCCGAGACGATGGCGGTGTTCTTGCGCTTGCAGGGGGAAAATCAGGATAAACATCAGGAAGGTCAGGCAGGGTTTCATCGGCATCTCCGGATCGGGCAGGGGGGTAGACATGGGAAACAAGACCGTTGCATTGTGGGGGTTGCGCTTCAAGAATGCAAGGGAAAAGCTTGCGTCACTCTTCATTCTTTTTCATGGACCTGTCTCCGTGAGACCTTTGCGTCACAATATCAATATAGCCACAGGGATTATCTTTGGCATTATCTTTCCCCGCTTTTTCTTGCAAGACGGCGGGGAATTGTTACAATGATTTGATATCTCATACAGGATCATATTATGAAAAAACTGCCACATATTCGATGTTTGCTGACGTGTTTGGGACTGGGCCTTTGTGGAATGCTGCTCTCCGCCTGCGGAGACGGCGGATCGGGCGTCACGCTCCGTATTTGGGCCCATCAGGGACAGGAGGCGGAAAACCGGGCCATGCGCGAAATTGTGGCCGCGTTCAATGAGGCCCATGCGGAGGACGGGATTCGCGCGGAAATCGAATTTTTTCCGGATCACCAATACAGCGAGCGCATTGCCGCCGGGGCGGCGGCGGGGGATTTGCCGGATGTCATGGATTTGGACGGTCCCACGCTGGCCGGATATGTGGATGCCGGACTGCTCGCGCCGCTGGACGCGTATTTTTCCGAAGCGGAATTGGCCGACTTTCTTCCCACCGTCATCGCCCAGGGGACGATCCAGGAGCGCCTGTACGCCCTCGGCGCCTTTGAGTCGGCCCTGGTGCTGTATTACGACCGGGAAATGTTGGCAAGGGCCGGGATCACCCCGCCCGATGAAGACCGTCCCTGGAGTTGGGACGATTTTCTCGCCGCCTGCGCCGCCCTCAAGGACGCGGGTTTGGATCCGATTTCCCTGCATATGGACGAAAGCGCAGATGAATGGTACACCTATGCCTTCAGCCCGGTCATCTGGTCGGCGGGCGGGTCCCTCATGGATCCGGAAACCGGACGTTTCGAAGGCGTGCTGAACGCACCTGAAAACATCGAGGCCCTGCGTCAATGGCAACGGTTGTTTGTCTTGGACTACGCGGACAACGCCCCCGTGGAGCCCAATCCTTTCGGCGTGGGGAAAACGGCCATGGATTGGAGTGGCCATTGGATGGCCCGCTCTCATCTGGAAGCCAAGGGCGAGGCCCTCGGCGCCGCCCCGCTCCCCGTGATCGGCGACCACCGTGCCGCGGCCAGCGGCAGTTGGGCCTGGGCCATGCTTTCCACGTCCGACCGTCCCGACGCGGCCGCAAAATTCCTGCGCTGGGTGGTCTCGACCGAAAACGGCATCGTGCCCATCGTCCGCGCCAACGGCGCCGTGCCCGCGAGACACTCGGCTTTCGAAGCCTTTCCCGAATATGAGGAGATACCCTACCGCCTCTTCAAACAACAACTGACCGAGCATGGACGGCCCCGTCCGCAAACGCCGCATTATCCGGCCCTCACCCGAAATTTCGCGGAGGCTTTGCGTGACATCGCCAACGGGGCCGATCCGGCGGAAACCCTGGCCCGCGCCGCCAAACAAGCCCAGACGGTTGCGGACCGCTGACGCCGCTTCGGCGAAACAATCCCCGACACGCGGGGCCCCCACCTTTTTTCAGATGAAAAAAATTCGTCATACGGCCCAAAAGAACCCTGATGCCCGGACGGCCTGGGGCTTTCTGGCCCCGGCCTTGGTCTTGTTGGGTCTTTTTGTCCTTTGGCCCACTCTGCGGGCGCTTTTTTGGAGTTTCACGGACGCGGATTTGCTGCGCCCGCAACAGGCCCAACCGCAAGGGACGGCCAATTATTCGGATTTGCTCAACGACCCCCGGTTCCGGCAGGCCTTTTTCAACACCGCCCTCTTTGCGCTCATGGTGGTGCCCGTGCAAACGGTATTCGCGTTCTTTCTCGCTTTGTGGGTGAACCGTCCCGAAGCCTATTGGCGCTGGTTGCGCACCGTCTTTTTCGTTCCCGTGGTCGTCTCCCTTCCCGTGCTGGCCATCCTGTGGACCTTGTTGTATCAGCCCGTTCGCGGCGAGGAAATGGGACTGATCAATGCCCTGATCACCGGGATCGGCCTTCCGGGACAGCGCTGGCTGCGGGATCCGAATCTGGCCCTGCCCGCGCTGGCCTTCATGTCGGTATGGCAGGGCGCCGGGTTTCAAATGCTGATTTTTCTTGCGGGCCTGCAGAATCTCAATTCGGAAACCTTGGAGGCGGCCCGCATTGACGGGGCCGGGTCCTGGCAACGTCTGCGATTCGTCATCCTCCCGGCCATGAAAAACTCGATCATTTTCGTGGTCACCGCCACCCTGATCCTGTCCTTCCGCCTCTTCGCGCAACCCTATCTGATGACCGGCGGCGGACCGGACGGGCGCACCCGGTCCCTGATCCAATTCATTTACGAGACCACCTTTCAAGACCGCAACCTGGGCCTGGCTTCGGCGGGCGTAATCCTTTTCTTGTTCATCGTCGCCTTTCTCACCCTCCTGCAACGTCTGGCCGGAAAAGAGGAGAAATCATGAGCCGCGTTTTCAAGCCTCTTGCCGGTTGGATCTCGAGTGCATTGGTGGCCGTGTTTTTTCTCCTGCCGCTGATCTGGATGGTGCATGCCTCCTTTCGTCCCGAAAACCGGATATTCGCGGGGGGATTCGGAGGGATTCTGGACTTCGGAGACCTGCATGCGGGCAATTATGCCGCCGCCTGGCGCCGGGCGTCCATGGGCCGGGCCATGTTCGTCTCCCTCACGCAAGCCGCGGGCATCATCGGGATCGGACTTCTGGTCAATTCCCTGGCCGCCTATGCGTTTGCACGCATGGATTTCCGGGGAAAAAATCCGCTCTTTGCCTTGGTCGTGGCCCTCATCATTCTGCCCGTGGAGGTTTTGGCGGTGCCTTTGTTTCTGACCGCCCGCGATTTGGGGCTCACCGGCGGGCTGCTCCCCACTTTGGGCGCTTTGATTCTTCCGTTTTCCGCCAAAGCCTTCAACATCTATTTTTTACGGCAGCATTTCCTTTCCCTGCCCATGGAATTGGAAGAAGCCGCCCGGGTGGACGGTGCGTCGACCTTCCGCATTTATTGGAAAATCGCCCTTCCGTCCATCCGTCCCGCCCTGGCCACGGTCATCGTGCTCGATGTGCTCACGCACTGGAGCGATTTCATCTGGCCACTGATTGTTTGCACCCGCGAAGAAACCCGCACCGTACAAATCGGCCTGGCCAATTTGTTTACCGAACCCCCCATTCAATACGGACACATTCTCGCCGCCGCCGTGATCGCCACCCTGCCGGTGCTGCTGATTTTCCGGCTGGCCCAAACGCATATGGTCGCCAGCCATAACAACGTGGGCATCAAGTAGGGTTTCAGGTTCTGTGGCGGGATCTCGGCCGACTGCACGGGGCACGGATGATTTGCGGGTTAGAATCACGTTAGGGCGGGATTTTCCATTGCCAAGGGCCGGGGAATAGGCGATACTCAGGCACCTCAAACCCGCTACCTCGGAGACCCGGACATGTCCAAAGGCACCATTTGCATCGTGGAGGATGATGAAGATATCCGCGAGATTCTTGAAATCCAACTCAAACGGGAAGGATACACCCCGCTTTCCGCCGAAAGCGGCGAAAAGGGATTGCGATTGATTCGCGAACACCAACCGGCCTTGGTGGTGTTGGATTTGATGCTTCCGGGTATGGACGGCTTCGATGTCTGCCGGGAAATTCGCGCAAGCAAAACCATGCGCACGATTCCCATACTGATGCTGACCGCCCGCGGGGAGGAAGCCGACATCATCACCGGACTCGAACTGGGCGCGGACGACTACGTGACCAAACCCTTCAGCCCCCGGGTTGTCATCTCCCGCATCAAATCGGTTCTGCGCCGCAGCCTCCGCACGCCGGAGGATCCGGACCGAATCGTGGAGTATGGCCGTATCGAGATCGACCCGCCCCGACACCTGGTGAAAGTCAACGGGGAACCGGTGGACCTCACGGCCACGGAATACAAACTGCTTCTGTTTCTCTGCAAACGACCCGGCTGGGTGTTCACCCGGCAACAAATCGTGGACAACGTGCAGGGGGAAGATTACCCCGTGACCGATCGCTCCGTGGACGTGCAGGTGGTGGGGCTGCGGAAGAAACTCGGGGATCAGGCGGAAATGATCGAAACCGTGCGGGGCGTGGGGTACAGGGCCCGGGAGCTTTCTTGAATGAATCCGGTGCTCCCCTCCGTCCGCAGGATGCGGCGCACCATCCTTTTGTGTGCCGTGGGGGGCGGGTTGCTCGGGTTGTTGATCAGTCTGTGCCTCTGGAGCTGGATCGACGGCAGGCCTCCGGTCCTCTTCCCGGAGACGACGGCGGAAACCGCGGACCCGCGGATGCCGGGTGGTCGAACCCTGGTCTTGCTCGGGGCCGGAAGCTTCTTTTTGGGATTCCTGATCCGGCAAATCATGACCAGGCTGGCCCAACCCCGCGTGGAGTTGATCGAAGAGGTGGAACGCATCTCCCTCGGCGATTTGTCCGGGCCCGTCCGCCTGCCCGGCGGGCATGACCACGACCATCCCTACCAACGGGTCGCGGACACGATCAACGGCTTGGTCGATACCGTCAACCGCCAGGAACGGGTCATCACCGAACAGCATCATCGTCAGCAAGTGCTGTTGAACAATATCTCCGAAGGCATCCTCGCGCTGGACAACGATTTGCGGGTCACGGGCGTCAATCCGATCGCCGCCGACTGGTTGGGCCTGGGCCCGCCCGCCCGCGTCCACGGTCAACCCCTCCGTCCTCCCGGGCGAAACGCGACCCTGCTGACCCTCATCGAGCAGGTGCTGGCCACGGGCGAGCCCGGGGAGGCCCGCATTCACGTTCCCCGCGCTGATGGCAGCCCCTTGCGGATCGAACTCCGCGGTTCCTTGCTGGTGGACAAGGATCAGGCCGAAGGGGTGCTCGTGTTGCTTCGGGACGTCACCCTTCTCAGAAGGCTGGAAACCCTGCGGCAGGATTTCGTCGCCAACGTCTCCCACGAACTCCGCACGCCCCTCACCTCCATTCAGGGCTTCGCCGAACTCTTGGAGGCGGAAGCCGGCGACCCCGAAACGGTGGCCCGCTACAACGGCAAGATCATCTCCCACGCCAAGCGCATGGTGAACATCATCGACGACCTGCTGGCGCTCACGCGCATCGAAAGCGCCAACGCCCCCCCTTCGGTGTCGGACACCGAGTTCCGTCCCCTTCTGGAAAACGTCATCAAATTGTGCCGGGACGCCGCCGATCACCGTTGTCTCGACTTCAAGCTCGACGTGGAAGACGGCTTGTCCGCGCCCATGCACGCTCCCCTCTTCGAGCAGGCGGTGCTGAATCTGGCCCAAAACGCCGTGAAGTACACCCACCCCAGAAGTGAGATCACATTGCGGGCGTATCGGCAAGGAGAGAGCTGCGTGGTGGAGGTTCGCGACGAGGGGCCGGGAATCGCCCCGCAGCATCAGGAACGCATTTTCGAGCGTTTCTACCGGGTGGACAAAGCCCGCAGCCGTTCCGTGGGCGGCACCGGACTGGGGTTGAGCATCGTGAAGCACATCGCCCAACTGCACGGCGGACGGGTCGAGGTGGAAAGCGAATTGGGCCACGGGGCCACCTTCCGCTTGTCCATTCCCGGCGAATAATTGCCTCGGACCGGGTTTCCGACGCTCGGAAGGCATGCGGAAAAACGTTCCGACGCTCGGAAGAAATACGGGGGAACGTTCCGACGATCGGAAGCGCAAATACATGTCGGAAAATGGGTTGCGACTGCAAACATAGGCCTAACGGACTCCTAACCCTAAAGAGTTTGGCGGTCAATGCATTCGGTGTCAAATAGGTGCCGTCAACGGGAAATCCGTTGGATGCAAACCTGACCCAACCTCAACTCAGACAGGAGTCTTACAAGAATGAAAAAGAAACTTACCCCCATTTTGGCGGCAACGCTGGCCGCCATGTCCATGGTGAACGCCCAGACCCAAGTGGACCCCAAACTGCCCGAATACACACCGGTGCCCGGCATTTCCGGAAGCCTGAAAAGTGTCGGTTCCGACTCGATGAACAACATGATGACGCTTTGGGCCGAAGGGTTCCTGCGCATGTATCCCAACGTTCAAGTGGAAATCGAAGGCAAGGGCTCCGGCACCGCGCCGCCCGCGATGATTGCCGGCACCGCCGCGTTTGGTCCCATGAGCCGTGAAATGCGCGGTCGGGAACTCGACGCGTTCGAAGATGCCAACGGCTATCCGATCACCGCGTTGGAAACCTCCATCGACATGCTCGCGGTTTACGTGAACAAGGACAACCCCATCAGCGGGCTGACCCTGCAACAAGTGGACGCGATTTTCTCCAACACCCGCCGCGGCGGACACGGTGAAGACATCACCCGCTGGGGTCAGGTCGGCATGACCGGCGCCTGGGCCAACCGTCCCATCTCCCTGTACGGACGCAACAGCGCCTCCGGCACCTATGGCTTCTTCAAGGAAAACGCCCTTTTTGGCGGCGACTACCGCGATGAAGTCAAAGAGCAGCCCGGAAGCTCCTCCGTGGTGCAGGGCGTGGCCAGTGAAATCAATGGCATCGGCTACTCCGGCATCGGCTACCGCACCCCCGACGTGCGCGCCATCGCCCTGACCGCCGACGCGGACGGCGAGCCCGTTCCCGCCGAAGCCGAATTCGCCTACTCCGGCGAATACCCCTTGGCCCGCTTCCTCTATGTGTACGTGAACCATCGTCCCGGAACGGAACTCGATCCGCTCCGTCGCGAGTTCATCAAGTACATCTTCAGCCGCCAGGGTCAACAAGACGTGGTGCGTGACGGGTACCTGCCCGTGGACGCCAATGTCGCCAAACGCAACCTGGAGCGCCTCGGCATCTCCAACTAACCCCCGGGGACAAGTCCCCAACAAACCGCCGGTCAGATCCGTCACATCCGATGGATCCGACGGATCGGACCGGCCCATTTTCCGACGAGTAAGTCGGCTTTCCGCACCCCGCACTCCACACGCAGCATTCCAATGACGGACACCCCAACCAGCAGTTTCACCGGACGCAAACGCAACCGCAGCACCCACTGGAGCGTGAAGTTCAAGGACCGCCTTTCCCACGTGGTCATCACCGTGGGAGGACTCGGAACGATTGTGGCCGTGACCACGGTGTTCCTGTTCCTGATCTCGGTGGTGGTGCCGCTTTTCCGGGCTCCGCAACGCGAGCTGGCCGCACAGGCCGAGCTTCCTTCCGCCGAAAACGAGCGCAATCTTCCGGTGCATGTGGCCGCCGATGAATACAACCTCATGGCCTGGGCGGTGTTTCCCGACGGGTTGATCCGCAAATTCCGTCTCGACACCGGCGAGGTGCTCGAGGAAATCTCCCTGGTGGGCGAGGGGCCCCGGCTCACCGCCTGGTCCTTTCCCCAGCGCGACAGTCTCGCGGTCTTTGGCTACGAAGATGGCACCGTGCGTTTCGCGGACATTTCCTTCACCCTCGATTTCATGGAGCGGGAGGACGCTCCGGCGCACTTGCGCGATCTTGCCGTGCGGGAAATCGCCACTTGGGAAGACAAACTGGTGCAGATGACCCCGCAACGCCAGCTCCGCATCATGGGCCTGAGCGTGGAACTGCAGGAGCCCGTGAGCACCGGATCGAGCGAGGCGATCACCCTGCTCGACCATACCCGCAGCCGCAACGACATCAATTACGTGGCCCAGACCGAAAGCGGACGGGTGTTCCTGCAGCGGGCCCGCGGGCGCATGAACATGATGACTCGCCAAGTGGTCTACCGGACCACCACCGCGGACGTGGAGATTCAATCCCGAGCCACCTTGCCCAAATACGTGAAACTCACCGGCTTGGGCGACAACCTTTACGTGATCTGGGCGGACGGCATCCTCCATCGCTTCGACACCCGCAACTATGATGCGATCTCCCACGTGGAAACCGTGGACCTGACCCCGGACGCGACCACGGAAATCACCGCCATCGGCTACATGATCGGCAAAACCACCCTGTTGGTGGGTGACAGCGGCGGACAGGTCACCGGCTGGTTCCGGGTGCGCCCCGGCAATGTGGAAATCAATCCGCGCCACAGCGTCACCATGCGCGAGATTGATTTCGACGGGCAGGGCGTGAACCGGGGAGCGCCGGTGGTGCGGCGGGTGGCGGACATCCGTACCGCGGACAATCAGGCGCTGGTGCCGGCGCAACGTCTGGAGGGACCCGACGGGGGTTCC
>PXAS01000446.1 GCA_003565815.1 PVC group bacterium | reverse complement strand
GTCAAAATTGATGGAGCGGTCATCGAGTATTTTCCCGCTGTCGAGGTCAATGAGAACCGAACTCAGGCTTTGGGTGCTGCTGTCGAGGCCGAGAAATAATTTGGGCATGGGAACAATGGGGGCTAGGGGTTTCGGTTGGCGAACTGCGGCCTCCCTTCTAAAACTTTTGCACCTTCAAGGCAAGCAGAGAAGCGCGTGATTCAGAAGGTCCAGTGGATGCGGAGGCCCAAATAGGGCGTGGTGGATTGGAGGCTGTTTTCCATGCGGCCCGGATTCGGTGCGGGATCGTTGACGTGGGCGTCGGCGGGCAGGGCGATGGTGTCGAAGGCGACCCCGGCGGAAAGTGACAGCCAGCGGAGGGGCAGGTACTCGAGTTCGAAGTTGAGGCGGGAGGCCATCCCGCGCAAATCGGAGGACCCGAGATTTTCATCTTCCGAGAGCTGTGGGATTTCAACGGTGGAAAGGCCGCCGACGAAACGGGCGGTGAGAAAAAGGCGTTGGTCCACCAAGACGCGGCCCGCTTCGACGCCAAAAAGCACGGACCTACTGTCGCTGCTTCGGGTGCTCTCGTCCATGGTGGTGTCGAAAGTGGTCCGAACAAGGGTGAAGGCGGGGCCGAGGTGGAATTTTCCGGTTTCGTCGAGATCGGTTTTGCGGAGCGTGAAGGCATCGGCGGTGGTTTTGGCGCCGCTGAAAAAAGCGGTCTGATCCCGGTTCGCGGCTTTCCGTTCGTAGTCCATGTCCCGAATTCGGGTGGGGCCGAAATCGCGGGACAAGGTCAAGGCATACGCGGGATCGACGGATTCACCCCGGCGGATTTCGCGGGTGGCGGCAACGCCCATGACCCAGGGCACCAATGTGCCACAGCCCCCTTGAAGCAGGAGCGACAGGATGGCGAAGGCCATGGGCGGGAGACGGGGTTGATTTGTCAGCTTGCGCATATCCCTGGGGTGAGCCCGTGTTCCGGCGAGAGCCTTCGCCGAATTGTCCGGTTCCGGTTTATTTTCCGGGCCGGATGAGTTGTTCCCGGAGGGTGGTGAGGCTTTGTCGGAGGGTTGGATCCTCTTTTTCCTGCTTGGTGATGTTGCGGCAGGCGTGCAGGACGGTGGCGTGGTTTTTGCCGAAGGCCTCTCCAATGGCGGGAAGCGAGTGGGAGGTCATGTCCCGACACAAATACATGGCCACCTGACGGGGCATGGCGATGTTGGCCGGACGTTTCCGGCTGAGGATGTCGCTGTATCGAATGTCGAAATGCTCGGCCACGGTCCGTTGAATGCGTTCCATGGTGAGGAGGGCCGGCGCCTCGTCGTCCAGACAATCCCGGAGAATGCGTTCCATGGCCTCGGTGCTGAGGTCCCGGTTGGTGAGGGACGCGTAGGACGCGGCCCGCACCAACGCGCCCTCAAGACGGCGCACGTTGGCGGCTATGCGTTCGGCGATAAAGCGAATGACCGCATCGCTGACCTGCACGTCCATGAGTTCCGCTTTTTTGCGGAGGATGGCCATGCGGGTCTCGAATTCCGGGGCGTCGATTTCCGTGACCAAGCCCCATTCGAATCTGGAAACCAGGCGGCGTTCGAGACCGGGAATTTCGGTGGCCGGACGGTCGCAGGTCAGCACGATTTGTTTGTGGCCGTCGAAGAGGGCGTTGAAGGTATGGAAAAATTCTTCCTGGAGGCGGTCTTTTCCGGCGAGAAATTGAATGTCGTCAATCAGCAGGATATCGGCGCTGCGGAACCGTTTGCGGAACTGGGGCAGTTTGCTGTTCTGCAGGGCGTCGATGTATTCGTTGACAAAGGACTCGCAGGACAGGTAACAAACCCGGCATCCGGGATTGGAGGTGGTGGCGAAATTGCCGATGGCCTGCATGAGATGGGTTTTGCCGAGGCCCACCCCGCCATACAGAAAAAGCGGATTGTAGGCCCGCGCGGGGGTCTGGGCCACGGCCATGGCGGCGGCATGGGCAAAATCGTTGGAGGAACCGACCACAAAGGTTTCAAAGACATAGCGGGGGTTCAGACTGAAGCGATCGCGCCCACTTTGGCCGGGGCTGGCGTGATATTTGCCATTGTGTCCCTGATTGTGGCTCTGATTGTGGCTCTGATTGTGGCCGGAATGACCGCCGGATGCCCGCGAACGGGCGGTCGCGCCGCCCCGGGTGCCGTGGGCCGGGGATCCGGTTTCGGTCTCGTCTTCGTCGGACGACCCGGCGCGATTGCCGGCGGGTTCGTCCTCCGGCGTGGGGGTCATGTTTTGGTCCACGACCAATTTGAATTGTACCCGGTCGCCACTCACCGTCGTGAACGCGTCCGCGATCATGGGCACATAATTTTCTTCCAGCCAAGTGGAATAAAAGTCGTTGGCGACTTTCAGTTCCAAGACCTCCCCGTCCCGATTCCCCGGTTGGATGACCGCGATCCAGCGGTCGAAAATATCTTCGGACAACGACTCGCGCAACAGGCCGCAAACCCGTTGCCACAGTTCATGATGATCTATCTCTAAAGACGTTTCCGCCATAAATATATTCCTCTTCTCCGTTTTCTTGGACGTTTCTGCGTGATTTTGTTTACATGCGTTGTACACAAGTTATCAACAGGGTCTTCCGGCCCAGGTGTTGACTCAATGACCGCACCATACTCCGAAGCATATGCCTTCGACAAGCCGTTTACGTCACGAAATCAAATAAAAAATCATACCCCCACAGGTAGTGGGTTAACCCTTTGGAGACCACCAAATGCTGAAATCCACATCATTTCCTAAAAAAGTGCTTCCCATTTGCTTGCATTTCGTATCCGGGGTGCGTCCTGCCATCCGCGTTTGTCGCTAGAGTGTTCCCTTCCAAGGAGATTCCCATGAATGAAAAGAAATACACATCCCCGCTTTTGCTGGTTGGCGGCGGGGCGGATTCCATTGATGTTCAATATGCCGCAAATTTTGACGCCCCGGATCCCTTTCTGTTTCTCGGACACAAGGGGGAGCGGATTGTCGTGGTCTCCTCCCTGGAATTGGGGCGGGCGCAACGGGTTTCCCCGCCGCTGGTCCCCGTGTCACCGGAGGACTTGGGACTGCCGAAAGGCAAGCGGCGGGATTTGGGTCAACAGGCGGTGGCGCTCCTGCGTCAACGCGGCCTTTCCGCCGTGGGCGTGAGCGCCGTCTGTCCGGTGGGACTGGTGCGCCGCCTGGAAAGCGCGGGCATCAAAGTCACCGTACGCAAAGATCCGGTCATGCCGGGACGGCTTTGCAAGGCCCCCGCGGAAATCAAGGCCCTCCGCAAAATTCAAAGGACCACCGCCAAGGCCATGCGGGCGGCCGTGGACCTGATTCGTTCGAGTGACATCGGGAAGGACGGGCGGCTGATGGTGCGGGGCGAGGCGCTCACCTCCGAACGGGTGCGGGCCGAGGTCGAACTGTTGCTGATACGCGAAAATGCCCGTGCCGACGAGATCATTGTCGCGGGCGGCGATCAGGCCGTGGATCCCCACGAGCGGGGAACCGGGGTTTTGTATGCCCACGCTCCGATCGTTCTGGACATTTTTCCGCGGGACCGGGGGAGCGGATACTGGGGGGACATGACCCGCACGGTTCTGCGCGGCAAGCCCTCGCCGGCGCAACGGAAACTCTATCGGACCGTGCTTGACGCCCAGAAACAAGCGCTCGCCCTCGTGGCCCCCGGGGTCACCGGCAAGGAAATCCATCAACGGGTTTGCGATGTGTTTGACGCCGCCGGATACGAGACCGGTCTGATCGACGGCGTGCCCCAGGGCTTCATTCATTCCACCGGTCACGGCTTGGGCCTGGAAATCCATGAAAATCCATCCGTGAGCCCGGCAGGCGGTCCTTTGGAGCCCGGTCAGGTCATCACCATCGAACCCGGCCTGTATTATCGCGGGATCGGCGGGGTGCGGATAGAAGACGCGGTGGTGGTGACGGAGAAGGGCTCCTCGATTTTGGCCACTTGTCCCAAGGTGTTCGTGCCGTGAATCCGGTGGCGGCCCTGCTTTTGATTCTGTCGGCTCTGGTGGCCTTCCGGCTGCTGATCCTGTGGAAGGAAGTGCGTTTGTTGTACCCCCGAAGGCGCGCGTTTTTCGCGGAACCGGCGGATGAGGGCATGGAATATGAGGACGTGACCTTTTGCGCCGAAGACGGCGCCTCCCTGCACGGATGGTGGTTTCCCCACCCGGAAGCCAAAGGGGTGTTGCTGGTTTGCCACGGCAATGCCGGCAATGTCTCCGACCGCCTCTGGATTCCCCGGGATTTGGCGGACGTGCCATTGCACAAATTCGTTTTCGATTATCGGGGATTCGGACGCAGCCGGGGATTCCCCTCGGAACGCGGAACAGAACGGGACGCGCGGGCCGCATTGGAAGTGGTGCGACAGCGCTGGAAAACCTATGGCGAAGCGCCCCCGGTCATTCTCTACGGACGTTCGCTCGGCGGCGGGGTTGCCCTGCAAATCGCCGATGACCCTTGCATTCGCGGACTCGTGCTCGAAAACACCTTCACCTCGGTGCTTGAAATCGGCGAACGCCAATATCCCTGGCTCTTTCCCCGCCTGTTTTGCGTCAATCCCTACCGTTCCGATTTACGGATCGAAAAGGTGCGCGCCCCGGTTTTGGTGGTGCACAGTCCCGATGACGAGGTCATCCCCTACGACATGGGGGAGACCCTGTTCCGGATCGCGCCCAACCCCTGGAAATTCATCCGTTTGCAAGGGCTACACGACGAAGCGGGCTGGCAAACCTCCGGGGAATACGCCCGTGAATTCCGACGTTTTGTGGCCGAGGTTTTGGAGGAGGCGCGCCCGTGATGGACGGACGGGAAACGGGAATCTCACTCTATCGGGGCCGCATTGCCCCCACCCCCACGGGCGAATTTCATCTCGGCCACGCCCGCACCTTCGACATGGCCCGCCGCCGCGCCGAGGCTGCGGGCGGAGATCTCATCCTCCGGATCGAGGATCTGGATGTCAATCGTTGCAAACCGGAATACGTGGAAGCCATGTTCGAGGACCTGGCCTGGATGGGCATTCGTTGGCAAGGCGAGCCCATCTATCAATCCAAGCGGCGGCAAGCGTATCTGAACGTCTGGGAACGGCTGAAATCGGCGGGCTTGATTTACCCCTGCACCCGATCCAGAAAGGAATTGCGGAACCTCGCGCAAGCCCCCCACGAAGAGGAAGAGGCCGCCGAACCCATTTACCCGCCCGAATGGCGACCGCCGCCGGGCGCGGAACGGTCCTATGATCATCCGCAGGGGGTCAACTGGCGATTCCGAGTGTCGGAAGGGGAGGTGATTACCTTTTCCGACGCTCGGAAAGGCGAGGTTTCCTTTGTGGCCGGGGTGGATTTCGGCGATTTCGGCGTCTGGAACCGGGAAGATATCCCCGCATATGAATTGGCGGTGGTGGTGGACGATCTTGCCGGAGGCATCACCGAAGTGGTGCGGGGCGAGGATTTGTTGAAATCCACCGCGCGTCAAATTCTCCTGTACCGCGCCCTCGACGGCACCCCGCCCGCCTGGTGTCACGAACCCCTGGTGCGGGATGCGCACGGGAAACGCCTGGCGAAACGATGCAACGCCCTGGCCCTGCGGACCTTTCGGGAGCAAGGTCTTTCTTTTGAGGAATGCGGAGTGCGGTTTTTCGGGTGAAGTCGAGAAATTATTCCACGGGCAGGGGGGCGAGGAGGACTTTCAGGTCTTCTTCGCTGAAGGAGATGGCGGGTTCTCCGTTGACTTCCACGAGGTCGGCGAGGCCTTTTTTGGCTTCCTGGAGGGCGAGGATGGCGTTTTCGATGGTGCCTTCGGTGACCCATTTATAGACGAAGACGGGATTTTGCTGTCCGATGCGGTGGGCGCGGTCGGTGGCCTGGGCTTCGACGGCGGGATTCCACCAGGGGTCGAAGTGAATGACGGTGTCGGCGGCGGTGAGGTTGAGTCCGCTGCCCCCGGCTTTGAGGCTGATGAGGAAAAGGGGCACGTCGCCGTTTTGAAAGCGCTGCACGGGGGTGTCGCGGTCACGGGTGTTTCCGCGGATTTCCACATAGGGAATGCCGAGTTTGTCCAATTCGGGGTGGAGGAGATCGAGCATGGAGGTGAATTGGGAGAAGAGCAGGATTTTCCGGCCTTCCTCCACGAGTTCGGGGAGGGTTTCGCGCAAATAGAGGATTTTCGCGGAGTCGTTGGCGCTTGCGGAGTCTTCTTTGCTGAGCCGTAAGCGGGGATCGCAACAAATCTGACGGAGTTTGAGCATGGCGTCGAGGATGACGATTCGGGATCGGGCCAGTCCTTTGGCCTGCATCTCTTCCTTGATTTTGCCATTCATGGCCATGCGCACGGTTTCGTACAGCTCCACCTGTTTTTCGGTGAGGGGAATGGTGTTGACGATCTCGGTTTTGGGCGGCAGTTCGGGGGCGACGAGGTCTTTGGTGCGCCGGAGGAGCAGGGGGCGTACCCGGCGTTGCAGGACCCGGCGCAGGACCCTGCAGTCCTCCTGTTCGATGGGTTTGCGGAAAGAAACGCGGAATTCTTTTTCCCCGCCGAGAAATCCGGGTTGCACGAAATTCATGATGGACCACAGGTCCCCGAGGTGGTTTTCGCAGGGGGTGCCGGTGAGGGCGAGCTTGAGCCGGGCCTGCAGTCTTCCCGCGACTTTGCTGACTTTGGCGCGGGGGTTTTTGATGGCTTGGGCTTCGTCGAGAATGATGGCGGCAAAACCGATGCCGCGGTAGAAGGCTTCGTCGATGCGCATCAGGGTGTAGCTGGTCAGCAGCACATGCGCGGATTCGATGTCTTCGGGGCTTTCATGGCGGTCGTTGCCGTGCATGACCCGGACGTTCAGCGAAGGGGCGAACCGTTCGCATTCGCGCCGCCAGTTCGAGAGTACGCTGGTGGGGCAGACGATGAGGACGGGCGGGGCGTCGGGCTCGCGGGCCCGCCATTGCAAAAGCGCGGCGATGACCTGGACGGTTTTTCCCAGTCCCATGTCGTCGGCGAGAATGCCGCCCATGCGGGTTTCGTGGAGAAAATCCAGCCAGCCTGCGCCCTGTTTTTGATAGGGCCGCAGTTCGCCGAGAAAGGTGTCCGGCGGTTCCATGGGTTGGACGTCCATGGCCCCTTTGAGGGCGCGGAGGCGGTCGAGCAGTTCCGGGGAGGGCTGCCAATTGCCGGGGGCGTCTTCGAAAAGCTCCGCCGCCCGCAGGCTGCTCAGGCGGAGACGTCCTTTGTCGTCCAGCACCCCGCCGCCAAAAAGTTCGAAGAGGTGTTCGACCATGCCGAGAAAGCGCTGGCCCTCGATCATGACCACGCAATCCGGACCGGGGACGGGGACGGGTCCCGCGAGCAGTTCTTCGCGGATCTCCTCGAGACTGTGATTGCGGCGGCTGCGGAGAAAGGCGTGGACGGCGGGCAGGAGGTTGAGGCGTTGGCCCTCGACGGTGACACCCCGTTCAAAACTCAGCCAGCCGCGTCCGCTGTCGTCGTAGTCCGCATACCAGTCCTCCTCATCGGGTTGGACGGGACGGGTGCCTTCGCCGTGCTCGATCTGCCAGCCTTCCTGCTCCAGTTTGGGAAACAGTCGGGACAGGGTGTCCAACCAGGTCTTGCCGCTTTCGGGGTCGAGTTTCAGGCAGCGCTTGCGTTCGGCGGCCGCGAAGATGTCGGCGACCTGGGTGTCGTCGGTGACGTACCCGGCGTCTTTCAGGGTGAGCATGGCCCGGATTTCGAATGCGGAATTGCGTTTGGCGTCCACGACGACCTGATCGCGCATGAAACGAACGCGTTTGAGGTCCGCATCGGGTTGGACCTCCCGGTTTCCGTAGAGAAAGAAAGGTTCGAGCATCAGGGAGAGGCCCTTGTAGCCTTCCTGTTTGCGGACGCGCAAAGCAGCCACGGGGGTGAAGTCGTCAACCGTGGTGAGTTCGAAGGCGGGCGGCGGAGGGAGGGCGGCGTCCGGATATCGTTCGTTCATGCGCTGATAGAAGCTCTCGCATTTCTCCGCGTCCATGGGCGGGGTGGCCAGCCAGGCCCAGGCCGCGTCCTCGTTCATCCCCGTATCCACGTTGTGCCACCGGGCGTCCGTCGGATTCAGGGCCATCATGGGTTTTCCGGGCAACTGGACGAATCCCTCGCCTGGATCGAACCCGGTGCGGTATGCCCCTTCCTCCATGCGCCAAAGCGCTTGGGCGGACAGGTCTTGTTTCTCCCGGCTGAGCGGTTTGGCCTTGTTGAGCCAAGCGTAGCAGCGTCCGGTATTCGTCATCAGTTCCAGGATCCTGGTTGCGTTTTTTCCATTGAGGCGCGGGACGGGGTCGTTGCCGCCCTGGTGCATCACGAGGGTCATCAGAATTTTGTGGTCAATGGGGGTGAGGCTTACGCCCTGGACACCTATTCTTACGAGTTTCTTGGCCTGGACGGGGTAGGGGGTGCCATTCATGCCTTCGCCCCTGCGAATGTCCATGACGTACAACTGCACCCGCAGAAACATGTCTTTGGGTTCCTGAATCTGATAGACCAGGATCATGAATTTTCCGGGAGGGGGGTGTACAGGGTGTCCAGTTCCACCTCGTATTCCCCGGGGCTTTCAAAGCGCAGCGTTTTCACGCCCTCATCCACAAAACGGTAGCCGCGCATTTTGAGTGCGGACGGCGTGTCGGGGGCGGCCAATTCTTCGGGGGAAAGCTTTTCAAGAGCAAAGCCGGGCGGACCCGAAAGCTTTCCGCGAAGAGTGACCTTGGCGCCGGCTGCCGCGTGGACGCGCAATGCGGCGCCCGCTTCGAGACAAACGTCCTGCAAGCGGATGTCGGGGCCGTCGAGAATGAGCGTCGAGGGTCCGGAGACGCGTCCGCCGCTGATTTTTTCGCGAACCTCCGCGAGCGTCATGGCGAAGGCGGGGGAGAGAATGAGCCGGGGGCCGTTGACAAAAGGCACGCCGAGAATGGTTTGGGGCGCTTCCTCGCGCAGGTCCATGCCCGCGCGCCCCGCTTTCATGCGTCCGGCGAGGTAAAAATCGGATTCGGCGGTGGCCGCGGATTCGGGCGGCGAGCCGGCGGCGTGTTTATTGGCGGCTTCCTCCACGTTGTTTTTGTTGGGGGAGAAGCACCAGGCACGATGGAAAACCGTGACCCCCACCTTGTGCTCGGGTCCCAGCAGTTTGGGCAAATCCTGCATCATGGTTTCCAGGCGGGCGGGCTTTTTGAATTCGCTGCGGGCCTCGTCGGCGTATTTGGGATTGACGAATTCGGCGATGATGCCCTTGCTCTGTTCCAAGACCTTGATGTAGGAGGCGAGGCGGATGACGAGGATGTTGATGTTGCCGGGAAACACGGAAAAGCCTTTGGGCCCGGGCACATCGCCATCGGGATTGAGGGTGGCGCGCAGCAGGGGATCGAGTTGATTGTACTCGATATTGAGGGTCATTTCATGATCGTCTTTCACCAAGCGGGCCAGGCCCCCCACGGCTTCGCCGGGCACGCGGTTGACGGCCAGGGAATTGAAATCGTATTCGCGTTCGATGGAAACCCCCAGGGCGGCGGGCAGGGCGTTGAAGACCTGTCCGTTGGTGTCCTGGATGAACACCAGATGTTCAATGCCCTCCGCGCGCAGGCGCGCCGCAAGCCCGCTGGATTGCAGGAGCATGTGTACGTCCCCGTGCCCGTGGGGTTTGAGAATCAGTTCGTACGGCCCCTCCTTGGCCAGACGGGCGTCGTTGTCTTTGAGTGCCGGGACCAGCTCCTGTTTGAGGATGTGGACCTGATCCTTGCGCAATCCGTAATAGCCGTGTTCCTCCAGCGCCCGCAGGGTGGGGGCATGGGTATCTTCCGAGACCATGATCACAAACGGAACGGGCCTGGCTCGCGCCATGCGCGCCTCCATGGCCAATAAGCACTTCGCGTAATGCGCCAGATAAGTCGTGTTCAGAATGGCCTCGACGGGGAGATCGAGCTTGATGCCGTCGTGCCCCAGCCTTTCCCCGAGTCCGCCGGCCACCAGCACGATGCCGACGCGGTCGAAATGGTCACGGCCCAGGGACTCCATTTGGTCGTAGGATTCGTCCATGGCCGAGAGATCCACCGCGTCCGGTTGTTCGGGACGGTAGCCCTCGAATGGGTTTTTGCCCTCACGCGATTGGGTCAGCAGGCGGCGGGCGTTGGCGAGATAGTTCGCGAGACCGCCGGGATAATTCGCGTCCACCTGCAGCAATTGCTCCAGAAACGCGCGTTTTTCGGGTTCGCATTCCCCCGGGGGATCCCAATCGTCAAACAGATGCGACTGTTTGTTATCCAAGAGTTCATGAACCAGAGCTTGGGCTTCCGGCGAAAATGACGCGGATTCGAGGGCGGGATGTGGCATGGCGAAAAAAGGGGTGGGAACTGTGGGGAAAAGCGGATGGTCTTCAAAGCAAATTTTCCCGGTGTTTCCAAGTCGTTTTCCATGGAAAAGTCGATCATACCTTCCGAATTCCCTTTGAGATTCTTCAATCCACTCGGAATCTCACGGTCCCATGCGAAGATTTCTGGTTGACAGGGTCCTGGGGGCGTTTGGGCTGAATCCGAGAGATCTTTGCCTTGAGTCCGCACAATCCCATGAGTGGCAAGGGGCTGCGGGGAATTTTCGAGGATCGGTCTTTCGGAGACTCGCCATGCTCCAAAAAAAGTTGTGTTTTGGTAGTTTGTCGATACATTCAATCAAATGAAATCCACGCCATTGTTGAAATTGTTCTTCATCATCCCCTTTTCCCTGTTGTTGCTCGGAACCGGCTGCGC
>PXAS01000496.1 GCA_003565815.1 PVC group bacterium | reverse complement strand
TACCCGCGGTATTCCAGACGTTTCAGGCCTTCCATGAGATAGGGGACCACGTCTTCGCGTCCAACCATGCCAACAATTCCACACATTTTGATACTCCTTGGTTTTTCAAAAAATAATTCCGGTTGCGCATCGTTTACCAGACCACCCCATGGATTCAATCCCGAATCCGTGTGAGATTTGGAGTGACGAGTGCGGAGTGCGGGACGTTCGACGTTCATTCACGTGGATACAAAAATGTACTATCATACAATAATGTATCAAAAAACAGAACCTTCAATCTTTTTGAACCGATACCTATCGACAGTGTCTCAAGCAATGAGGTATAACTATAGTCAGAATTTTCGGTATTTCCTGAAAAAGATAAAAATTTCCAATATCAAGGTGTAAGGAGATTCCGTCCAACCCGAATCATTAATGTAATTCATCCACAATCAAGAGGATATCATGAACGAAAATGACAGCACATTCAGAGCCTATCTGCGAAGCATTTCCCAAGAGCCTTTGCTGACGCGGGAAGAAGAAAACGTTTTGGCGGAACGCATTAAGGTCGGTGACCAAGAGGCGATCGATCAAATGGTGCGCGCGAATTTACGTTTGGTGGTGAAAATCGCCCGCAATTATGCCGGATTGGGCGTTCCTTTGATGGACTTGATTGCCGAGGGCAATACCGGGCTGATGAAGGCCGTTGAGCGCTTCGATCCCTCCAAGGGTGGCAAAATGAGCACCTATGGCGCCTGGTGGATCAAACAAGCCATCAAGCGGGCCTTGTCCAATCAGAGCAAGACCATTCGCTTGCCCTCACACCTGATTGAAAAATTGACCCGCATCCGCAAATTCGTGCATGAATTTCATCAGGACAACGGAAGGGAGCCCACCAACGCCGAAATCGCCGATTTCATGGGCGTCAAACCCGGCGCGATTGCCCATTGGAAAGCCATGTCGGTGAATCCCGCCTCCCTGGACGCCCCCATTGGGGATGATGACGGCGGATCGTTCTCCGATCTGATTTCCGATGCCGCCAGCCGCAACGGCTTCGATGTGCTCGACGAGTTCCAAGTGAGTTCCAGCGTCAAGGGTCTGATGGATCATCTGGACGAGCGGGAGCTGAAAATCCTGAACTACCGATACGGGCTGGACGGGAGCGACCCGGAAACCCTGGAACGGGTGGGCGAGCGTTTCTCCATTACCCGGGAACGGGTTCGTCAAATCCAAAAGAGCGCCCTGGAAAAACTCAAGGGCATGTTCGACGATTTCAACGAACCCCGCTTGAATGGTTCCGCGCCAAGTGCTATGGCCACCTGAGTGAGCACGGAAATTCTTCAACAATCCATACGCGACATCCCGGACTTTCCCAAGCCCGGGATCGTCTTTAAAGACATCACCCCTTTTTTGCGGGACCCGGTGGCCTTCGGGGTCTTCATCGATTTGCTCGCGGATCAATACCGGGACGCCGATCTGGATGCGATCGTGGCCATTGACGCACGGGGGTTTCTCTTCGGCGGCGCCTTGGCCCGTGCCCTGAACATCGGACTGGTTCCCGTCCGCAAAAAAGGAAAGTTGCCTTCGGCATGCATTTCCGAGGAATACGAGTTGGAGTATGGCACCGCCATTGTCGAAATGCACGACGACGCCCTGAAATCCAGAGAGCGTGTGCTCATCCTGGACGACCTTTTGGCCACCGGGGGCACCGTGGCCGCCACGCTGAAGCTCTGTCGGAAATTGGGCGCCGAACCCGTCGCCTGTGCCTTTCTCATCGAACTTTCTTTCCTCAATGGGCGCGAGAAATTGGGAGACATCCCGATTTTCGCGCCCATTGTGGTGTGAATGGCCGAAGTCGGGGATGCTTTTCGACCCTGGCAAAAGACCGGAGGCGCCACCCGCCCCGGTTGTAAAACCCAAGCACGCCCAATCGGGGGATTTTCCCCTTCAACATTTGATTTTTCTGAAATCCCTTGCACTTTTGCCAGAAGCCAATTAATGAGGCTTGCCGGAGAACAATTTATCATGAAACAAAATCTTTTTTCGATGCTGACCTTTGCTTTTCTCACCGTTTGGGCGCTGCCGGCGGCGGCGCAGTCCCAACCCCACGCCCCGGGGATGCTGGGCGTTGCCCTTCAGGAAATCCTCGTCGAGGATGTGTCGAACTATGGCCTGCCCGGAGAATACGGCGCCCGCGTGGAGGCGGTCGGTCCTTCCAGCCCCGCCGCCAAGGCCGGTTTGGAGGCGGACGATGTGGTGGTGGCCTACAATGGTCTTCGCGTGGAAAGCGCCCGCAGTTTGCGCCGCATGGTGCAGGAATCCCCCGCCGGACGCGATGTGGAATTGCGGGTGATCCGGCAGGGACGTCCCATGCTGATTTCCGTGACCCTCGGGGAAGGGCAGGAAGCCCAAAGCCAGGCCGTCCGCCCCAGACGGAATTTCGGCGCTTGGATCGTGCATGTGGAACCCCAATTGGCCGAGCATCTTCACCTCGAGGACGGGGTGGGACTGTTGGTGAACGAGGTGCAGGAAGATTCGGCGGCGGACCGCGCCGGCATTTTGCCCCGGGATATTCTCGTTTCCATTGCCGGTCAGCCCATTACCTCGCCGGAAATGGTGGGAGAAACCCTCAATGCCGTTCCCGGAAACCGGATCGAAGTGGAACTCATTCGCAGGGGGAATCCCGAAACCGTCATTCTCAGCTTCTGATTTTTCATGAAGCCGGACGGTTACGAACTGCTCGACAGTGGGGAAGGGCGGAAGCTGGAGCGTTTCGGGGACAAGATTCTGGAACGTCCCGCCTCCCAAGCGGTTTGGAAGCCGGACCATCCCGACAGCCATTGGGAACGCGCGGACGCGCGGTTTGACCGCGAACAGGGAAACCGTTGGCACGGGCGGCATCGTTTGCCCGATGAATGGGAAGCGGAAATCGAAGGGATCACCTTCCGGCTGTCCTCCACGGATTTCGGCCATTTGGGGGTCTTTCCCGAACAACGCCCCATGTGGAAATGGATGCGGGAAATCTGTAAAACCCGCAAAAATCCGGCGGTGCTCAACCTGTTCGCCTATTCCGGCGGGGCCACCCTGGCACCCGCCCAGGGCGGCGCTTCCGTTTGTCATGTGGATGCTTCCCGGGGGATGACAGACTGGGCCCGGGAAAATGCCCGGCGCAACCGTCTGGCCGATGCCCCCATCCGCTGGATCGTCGATGATGTGCCCGTGTTTTTGGGACGGGAAATCCGGCGGGGCCGCCAATACGACGGCATTATTTTGGATCCGCCCAGTTTCGGTCGCGGGGCAAAGGGGGAAACGTTCAAGATCGAGGAGCGCATCAACCCCCTGCTGGAGCAGGTGCGGGCCTTGTTAAGCGACACCCCCCTGTTCGTCCTGCTCAGTTGTCATACGCCCGGCTTTTCCCCGCAGGTCCTGAAAAACCTGCTGGAGCAACATTTGCGGGGGGTTCCCGGGGCGGTGGATTGCGGGGAAATGCTGTTGACCGGCGCGCGAGGCGCGCGTCCACTTCCCAGTGGCAATTACGCCCGCTGGATCGCGGCTCAATAATACGGAAGGTTTCCGCCTTCCAGAAACGCCTCGATGCTTTCCTGACTGGGGCGGGTGTCCTCTGAAGACCGGGGGTCATGGATCCGCTCTTGCATCGCCTGGACGTGTTGCATCCGGATTTGATCGTTGATCCCGTACAGATTCATGGTTTCGTGGGCACGTTGCCGTTCAGGGGAAGGGTGGCCTTCATGGTCGAAAGCGCTTCCCGGCGCCTGTTTCGCCAGTTTGTCGCGGATTTCGCCGTGGGCTTCCGCAAGGGCCTCCATACGGTTGTACTCCGCCAGCATCCGGAATCGGACCGCGTCCGGCAATGAGGAGTTTTCATCCAGAACAGTGTCATAATATCCAGAAGCCTTCAAACGAACGTGCCGGTCCACTTGGCGGACGACCGAGGCTTCGATTTCTCCGGGGCTGCGGCTGCGTTCGACGGGGCTTTCCCGATTTAAGCGCGTGAAAGATTCGGAGGAACTCGCGGAAGGTGCGCGGGCGGCGCGTTCGGTTTCCGGGCCCGGGGACCGCGTGAGTTGTTGTCCCAGGTGTACAACACCCAGGAAGACGAGCGCCAAACAGAATAGTTTGATTTTGGTTGCGTGTTTGCTCAATGCCATCCTTCGTATCGGACTTCGGAGTCAATGGTGGGAGTGAAAGGCGGGGGACGGGTGCTGAAACGCGGGTCAAAGGTCAAACTCCGGTGATACCCGTGAATGAGTTGGCCGTTGTTCGTCGTCCCCCATGGGTATCTGCGTTTGCCTACCTGGCTTCCGGTAAAATACAATGTTCCTCTGACATTGTTTTTGTCGTAGCGCTTGAGACCGATTTCTCCGTTCCCGGAGATGCCGGTGGCGATGAGCCCCGCCTGCAGATACAAATCCCCGGAATGCTGTTGGCTGCCACTGTAGATGCGGTCCACGTAGATGTTGCGTTTGCTGACGATGCCGAGCGAGTCGGTCGATTCTTCGAAATTTTGGTTGTCGTAGATGACGTGACTGGTGATCTCCACGTCATGGTCCACCCAGATGGACAGACTGCCTTTGACAATGCTGGCGGCATGCGGATTGGGGTCGCCCAGGGTCAGGGTCCCGTTCCGATGTTGGGCGTTTCCGTCGGGCTTGTCGCGGATCACGATCAAATCCAAGGCCTCGGAATACACTTTGTGTTGATGGTTGAAATTTCCGAAGGCCTCCCGGTTTCGAAGATAAATCACGCCGACTTCCTGTCCGTTCACTTCTTCCACGTCAAAACGCATTTCCGTGCGGCCTTCCAGCACCAGGGCACGGCCCTTGGGCATGAGGTCGGGGGCAACGTGATCGGGGGAGATGTCCTCGGGACTTACCGCAAGCGCGTTGGCGATGTTGTGGTGCCTTTCGAAATCCACGGTCATGAGGGCGGGCATTTCCATCCCGGTCACGACACTGTCCGATCCTTCGTCAAAATATTCCAGGTCGGACTCGGTATGTTCGTCAAAAGGAATATGGGGAGGCAGGTGGGCACCGAATTCCGGCCACCCCGCGAATCCGTCGGACGCGGTTTGGTTTTCCTGACGGAAAATGGGGCCCAGTTTTTTCCCGCCCTGATAATACCCCCAAATGCCCTGGGGCGTGCCGGACCACACCTTGCCGTCCACCACGTCCCCGGCGATCCAATAATATCCCCGCCAATCTTCGAAATACATGCCGTATTCCAAATAGGTGGGACGAAAAACGCGCTCGATGTTCAGGGTGCGGTTCATGCCCTCCACCGAGGAAACGGACTGTACTTTGAACGCCATCCCTTCCGTGTCCAATGGCGTGATGGTGACTTCGGTCGTGCGGCCATCACTGAGCTGGATGCTCATCTGGGTGGGGCCGGCGCCGAGGTATTCATTGGAGGAAATGCGCCGCGCGGCCTCTTCCAGCCCCGCTTCGGCGACGAAGTGCGCCTGTTCGAGGAGGACTTGCCGTTGGCTCATCCTCATCATGTGCATGGCGTTCCGCAGGGAAATCACGCTCAGCGAGGTGATGATGAACAGGACGACCAGTACCATGACGATCACGGATCCGTCTTTGCCGTTTGCGGGCCGATTGAGGGGAGGGGGGCTCCCTTTGTGTGTGGGGAATTTCATGGGACTTATTGGTTTCTCAAGGTGCAACGGGTTTCGACCATGGCTTGCAGGCCATAGGTCTCGTGTTCGATCTGGAGCCCCATGCCGGCGACGCGGCCATTATAATCAAAATATGCGTCCACCACGTTGCGGGCCACCTCGTGACCGTTGAGGGTCAGGGTTTGGGCTTGGGGATCGAACAGCAGGGTTTGCTGGGGTTGGGAAAAGCTTGCGGGCATGTCATCGGTGACCAAGAGGTTGTGTCGGTAGACCACCTGCCAGCCCAAGGCGCCATTCTCGCCGACCGCGCCCGTGGGGACCACTTGCAAAGCGGTTCGGGAGGCCATGCGCAAGCCCCAATAATCGGGGGTCCCGTAAATCACGCGCTGCAATGCCATGCCCGCTTGATGAACGTTTTGGTTACTGGTTTGGTTGTAGCGGAAGGATCGGCCATGCATCATGATGTTCCCGAACAGCCCCATGCCCAGCAATCCGGCAATGGCCATGGCCACCATGACTTCCGTGAGCGTGAACCCGGCTTGTGAAGTGGGGCGCGATTCAATGGAGTGCACGGCTGATTACTCCTTCGAGTTCGACGTGGGCGGCATGGTGAAACGACGGATACTGTAGGCGCACCACCACTTCTTTGGTAAAACCCGGGTCCCGGTCCGAAACCAGGACTTGGCCGCTGAACCCCCCGCGCACCACGGCGTGATTCCCGACCTCCAGGATGGGATCGTCAAACCGGGCCCGTTTGATTTCTTCCAACTCCGCGCGGGCAACATGCAGCGCTTCCATCCGGTTTCGGGCAGATTGCCCGATGCGGGAGGCTTGAACCGACATGGCCACCACGCTGGTTATGCCGATCGCGAACAATGCAAAGGCAATCATGACTTCCAATAAAGTGAAGACGGATCGGGCATGGCGATGTTTTTGAGGCGGATGGTCTTTCATGATATGCATTTAGTTTGAAATCAAGTGATCAATAAGCAGATGCCATGCCGACCGTGCGATTCTGCGATTTATTTCAAAATGTCATGGTTGAAGTTGGAAAAATTCCTCAAAATACAAAAGAGGCTTTTTCAAAAATGATGAATGCTTTCTCAAACTATCCAAACGAAGCGCCAGGGTTTGCGAACCCAGGTCGGACCCGCGTACGCAATCCCGATCCGGGGCGTGGCCAGGATCTCGAGTTTTTCGGGGTCTGTCCCCGTTTTCGTCCTGGAATTTTCGGGGTCTGTCCCCGTTTCCACCCACAAGCCCGCCGCCTCGCCGAGGGGCAAGGTGTTTTGGCGGCGATCGAGTTCGAAATGCCGGGTCAGCCGGCCGGGGCCTGTCACCGTTTCGCAGCTTCGGATCAGGACCGCGCCCGGATAGCCGGGTTCGCGGGTGGTGAGGTTGAGCAACCAGTGGACGCCGTAGCACAAATACAAATAAATGTGGCCGGGCGGGCCGAACATCACCGCGTTTCGCGGGGTCTGTCCCCGGTGCGCGTGGGAGGCTTTGTCCTCGAAACCGTCGTAAGCTTCGGTCTCGGTGATGCGCGCGGAAATGCGGGTGCCGTCCGGAAGCTGCCGCACCAAGCGCTTTCCGAGGAGATCCCGGGCGACTTCGGGCGTGGCCCGGTCAAAGAAATCGGCTCCCAACCTCATCCGTCCGGCCCTACGTTTTGGCGTTGGCGAGTAGTTCCCGGGCGTGTTCGGCGGAAAGGGAGGCGTGCCGGGTTCCTCCCAGCATGCGGGCGATTTCCGCCACGCGGTCCTCGTTTAGCAACGGTTTCACCCGGGTGAAGGTGCGGCCATCGCTCACTTCCTTGGCCACGGCGAGGTGGTGGTCCCCGTGAACGGCCACCTGGGGCAGGTGGGTAATGGCCAGCCCCTGCCGGGTCCGGCCCGCCTCGGCCATTTTCCGTCCGATGGCGTGGCCCATTTCCCCGCCCACGTTGGCGTCGATTTCGTCGAACACCATCACCGGAATGCGGTCATGGGCAGCGAGCAGGGTCTTGATGGCGAGCATGACCCGGGAAATTTCGCCGCTGGAGGCGATGTCCTTGAGGCTGCGCATGGCTTCACCGGGATTGGGGGCGAATTGGTAATCGATCAGGTCCAGTCCGACGGGGGAGGGGGGGGCGGCCTCGACGGCGATTTCAAAGCGGGCGTCGGGAAAGCCGAGGTCGATCAATTGGTCGAGGATGCGTTTGGCCAGCTTTTGGGAGGCGCTTTCGCGTTCCTTTCTCAGGGCGAGGCCGGCGGCCTCCAACTTGCCGCGGGCTTTCTCCTCGTCCTTGGCCAGATCTTCGAGCAACATCTCCCGATTTTCCAGGGTCGATAATCTTTGCCGGGCTGTTTCCAGGGACGCCAGGCAGTCCGCGACGTCGGGACCGTATTTTTTCTTCATGCGACTGTAGACCGAAAGGCGGTCGTCCAGCCACATCAGCCGTCCGGGATCGGCTTCGATTTTATCACTGGCGGTGCGCAGGGAAGCCGCGAGTTCCCGCAACTGGGTTTGCATGGCGTCCACCTCATCCAGCCAAACCGGGGCATCGGGGTGCATGTCGCGCAAGCCGGACATGGCCCTGCGGGCGGCGGCGAGGGCGTCAAAGGCATTGCCCTCCTCCTCGTCCAGGGCCAACAGCGTGCCTGAAAGCCCCTCGGCAATATTCTGGGCATTGCCGATGAGGGTATGTTCCTCCAGAAGCGCCTCTTCCTCTCCTTCCACGAGTTCCGCCTGCTCCAATTCCTCCACGCGGTAGCGCAGAAGATCCAATTCGCGCTCCAGGGTTTCCTCGTCGCCCTCCAAGGCCAGGCGTTGTTTTTGCACGCCGCGCAAGCCCCGCCAGGCCTCCGCATAGCTTTCGCGGGCGGCGGCGGAGACCCCGGAGGCATCCACGATTTCCCGTTGGGTGTCGGGATTGAGCAGCGATTGGTGATCGTAAGGACCGTGCATGTCCACGAGCACATCTCCCAGACGTTTCAGCAAGGCCAGGGTCACGGGGCTGTCATTCACCATTTGTCGACCGGTCGTTTCCGCGTTGATTTCCCGGCGAATCATCAGCACGCCTTCCTCACAAGGCTCCAGCCCCGCATCGGCGAGGATTTCGTTGACGTTTTCCGGGGACGATAGGGAAAACACCCCCAGCACGGACCCCTTGTCCGCGCCCGTGCGTAGCGCCTTCCGGTCCGCCCGGGCCCCCAAAATCAGGTTCAGGGCGCCCATCAATACGGACTTGCCGGCTCCGGTTTCGCCGGTGATCACATTGAGGCCGGGGGCAAAGGCGATGGCCGCCTTCTCTACCAAGGCCAGATTTTGAACGGTCAGTTGCGTCAGCATGTTGCGAATCTTAAGCAGATCGACGCGCAATGCAATGCCGGAATCGAATTGCGGGCGGGTGGAAGCGCATTTTGTGGCCCTGAGGGGATTTTATTGGCATTTCAAGGGCATTTCAGCGGCTTTTACCCTGCAAAATCGTATTTTCCACTTTCCGGGATGGATTTTTCCAAGCTTTCGCTTTAAGTAGGGGCTGTCTTGTACTAGGAGTCCGGTATCAGACATCCCTATTTGGAGCCATTATGAAAATCGAAACTTTTTTTAACCATTGGAAATTGCGCGAAAACCCCTTCACGGCCGAAGAGGCCCGGGACGACGATGTGTACGCCCGCATCATGAGCGACGGGGTGGCGCACCCCGAATTCGAGAAAATTTTCGGACGGCCCGAACGACCCAGCACCTCCGTGGTGTTCGGGGAAAAAGGCAGTGGCAAAACCGCGTTGCGGCTATTGATGGAACAGCGGCTGAAAGAATACAACGACCAAAATCCGCGAAAAAAGACGTGGATTGTGCGGTATGACGAGTGGAACCATATGGTGGACCGGGCCGTGGGCGCCGAAAACGCCGATAATCCCGAAAACTTCAAGCGCATTCGGCTCGAGGACCACATCGACAAACTCATTTCCATGGTCGTCACCGAGCTGATTGACGCCGCCAGCCGCCCCAAATCCTCCAAAATCGCCAAGGAACTCGGCAAAAACCTCCGCAAAATGCCGCGCCAGCATCGTTTGGATCTTGCCTATCTCGCGGTGCTCTACGATCAGCCCAGCCTCAGTACGCGCAACGAACGCTGGCACAAAATTTCAAAAATTCTGCGCGTCAACCAATTGGTCTCCCCCGCCTTTTTGCTCTATTTGTTCGGGGGCGGCGCCATGGTGACCTTTCTGAGCCTCTACGCGATTTTCACCGGGTTCATCGATCCCATTTCCATCACCGCCGTGGCCGCGGGCGGTCTGGCCACCTTTTTGGGCGGATATTTCGGATTGGGACAATTCATCAAGAACCGCAAACGCCGCAAGGTCATCCAGTCCGAACTCAAGGTCGTGGACCACCCCACCTCCACGCTCACCAAGCAACTCGGCAACCTCAAGGCTTCCGAGCTGGACGCTTTGCCCCTGCCCACCCCCGGGGATCAAGATTGCCGGTACGAACTCCTTGGACGCCTGCAACGCATTCTCAAGGGACTGGATTTCATGAGCCTCACGGTTTTGGTGGACCGCGTGGACGAACCCAGCCTCGTCAATGGCGACGCCAAGAAAATGCGCAATCTCATTTGGCCGCTCTTCTCCCATAAAATGCTCCAACACGACGGCATGGGCATCAAAATGCTCCTGCCCATCGAATTGGGCTATGAACTCAAGCGCGAGGACGGCGATTTCTTCAGCCGGGCCCGTCTCGACAAGGGGAACCTCATCGAACGCCTCGAATGGACGGGCGTGAACCTCTACGACATTTGCAATCAGCGCGTGCAGGCGGTTTGCGAGGACACCGAAACCCCGACCCTGCTCAAGGATCTTTTCGAAGAGCGCGTGAGCGTGCAGGATTTGGTGGACTCGTTGGACCAAATGAAACAGCCCCGGGATGCGTTCAAGTTCCTCTACGAGGTGATTATCCAGCACTGCAAGGGGTCCACCGACGCCGATCCGGAGTTCCTGATCCCCAAACTCACCTTGGACCAGGCCCGCCGTCACCAGGCCCAGCGCGTTTCCGATCTCGCCCGCGGCTTCAGCGCCGCCTAAGGGCCCACGCAAAAATAACTTCACATTTTGACCGCCGATGCATCGCGTCCTGCGGCGTTACGAAAACACGAATTATTGCTAATATTCCTTTGTTTTCGCGCCTTGCAGGTCACGCGCCTC
>PXAS01000382.1 GCA_003565815.1 PVC group bacterium | reverse complement strand
TTTTTAGTACCAACTGGAATTCTATTAATTCCATTAGTTATTGAACTAATGGGTGAAATTTGAATTTCATAACAAAAATATTGAGCGAACGTCGTACCTCCGTCCGCTCATCTAACCGTTGTGTGGGAATAAATGAACGAGAAAATTCAAACCACAGCTAAACGTCTCGTCACCTTGTTGGTGGCGCATGATTTCGCGGGTCTGGAAGAGTGGTCCCAGGGTGTTAGGCTCAAGCGTGAACAAATGGCCGAAGCCCTGAATCAATACCCAGGTTACTTTGTCATGCCTCCAGAACCGACCGTTCCATATCTCGATGTGGTCGAGGTCATTGATTCCAGTCCAAAACAGTGGAGTGTGGATATCCCCCTTTGGACACAAGAAGAAGGTCGATCAGACTTGACAATGCAGGTCACCATGATCGAATCAGAAAATGAAATGATGATTGTGGAGATTGATGACATCCATGTACTCTAAAGGAACAACAACACAGTCGCACCGAACCGCGAGTACGCGGTCCGGTGGACTGAGACGTTGTCAGAGGAGCTAAAATGAAACGATATATGATATGCCTGCTAATGATGTTATCAGTAACCAGAGGAGGCGGGCTGAATTTCGAAGATCGCGCGCGTTCGTCCTCTTTTGTGTGGAAATGCCAAACAGCTTTGGGTTGTGTAGGGGTTTTTAGTGAATCAACGCCGGCAACGGATGCTGAATTTGAATTTTTATTGAAGTGGTTGGATGAAGATATTGAGAAAATGGGTCAAAGTCCTGAAGCAAAATCTCAAACGCAAAGGATGACAACATTCCGGAATGCGCTTAAAACGCTCCTTAGATCGGATTCTTTTGATTCTCTACCTCAAGATTGGGAAAAGCCTGAAACTGGAGAAGATTTGGCAATACTATTAACACTGAAGCTAGAAGCCATTGCCCGACATGCTGACCTTACTCTCGAAACCAACCTACCAGAAACTGACAACTAATCCCGCCAATGAACAAGTCATTGCGGGTCACCGTTATCCCAGCTCATGAAGCCGAAGAAGATTATACTCGTATTAGGGATTCTGGTTTGCTTAACGGTGATAGCCGTTTTTCTTGCATGGCTTAATCCTAGCACCAGAGATGATGTTTCTTGGGAGCTCTATTATTTGAGGGGTGAGACAGGACACGTTGAAATGTTCTTTGAGGATGGATCCAGGGAAAGATGGTATTACGAAAAGGGAAAACGTGAAGGCATCTGGAAACGATGGGATGCCACAGGTGAGCTTGTGAACGAATGCGAGTACCGAGATGGCAAGCCTTGGAACGGTTTGTGCCGTATTTTCGACCAGAAAGAATTTTATGCTGAATACAAAGAGGGTAGACCATGGAATGGGGCTCTCTGGTGGATGCAAAATGACGAGACAGGAGGATGCTTCATAAACGGCAAAGAGGTGAGTCTGCAGGAATACAGAGACCACTTTAGCCTTGGAGAATCCGGGACACCGGCAGGCATCCATTTATGGGGTGCATCAGAGAGTGCAAATATGAAAAACATCTCAGAAAACGAACACTAAACATAACAATTCCCGCCTCCGAACAAGTCGGAGCGGGTACCCGTTGATTTCCCCGCTTGGGTAGATGAATGTTTTGATTTTGAATCGGGAGTCGCTTTCGTTGCCGGGGGATGGCTGGTATCAGGTGGCGCCGCTGGGGGAGTTCCCTTATGGGGCTTCGGGTGTTGTCCAGGTGGTGGATGGGGAAGGCTCCCCGCCTTCCGACATTCGGAAGGCATTTTTAGGCCAAATTCCTGCGTTATTTCATAAGTTTGACTTACAATTTATCGCAAATGGGGGAGTGGCGGCTCCGCCGCGGATAGGGGATCTGCCCTTCGACTTCGGCTCAGGGTCTTCGAGGATAATCGCTCGCAAGCTCACTGGATAAGGGATAGGGAACGTCAAACGGCAGACAGCGGGCGAAGGGGGCGAACGAAGAAGGAAATCGAACGTTGAACATCGAACGTCCAACGCCCAACGTCGAAGGAAGAAAGAAGACCCCCTGTGCCCAGCCGATGCGGCGATCGGCGCTCCCGTCCCCCTGTGCCCAGCCGATGCGGCGATCGGCGCTCCCGTCCCCCTTCGCCCCTGCCGAAATGTCCGCGCTCCGGTCAGGATTTCCACATGTTCTGCCAAGACTCGAATTCCAGGGGGCGCAGTCGGTAGCGGGCGATGTTGCCTTCGTGCAGTCCGCTCAATTCGGTTTCCACCACCTCGCGAAATTTTTCTTGATCTTTGGTGGGGATTTCAGACTGCACTCGATTCCCTATCCATCGCGACGCCTCCGCTTTGGTCATGCCACTTCGCACGACTTCTCCAACAAAATCCCCGATCTGATCCCGGTAGCGCAGTAGGAAAGGATCCGGCTGACCCAGGGATTGTCGGATCGCCGAATACCTGGCGCAGGATCGGCGGTATGCCCAGGTGAACACATCCCGAAGGAGTTCGATTCGTCCCATTTCGTACACGCCGAGGATGCCCTGGGTGTATGCGTCGCGGTCCACATCGACAAACGACAGCGGACACAGGTTTTGTCGCACCAGGGGGATGTTGGCCGCCAGACGGGACACGCGTTTGTTCACGTCGTCGAAGGGTTGTAGATAGGGCAGATGCACCATGATGAAAAAACAACGCATGGAGGTTGCAAAGCGTGTACCGGTTGAACCCGATTTCTTCCGCGTTCTCCGCCAGCATTTCAATCGCCGCCTTGTGGTTGAGAATCATCTGAGTCTCCTCCGCGTCTTTTCCCTCGACCACCTCTCCGCGCTCCAGCAAGCGCTGGGTATCAAGCAGGGAATAGGTGTTGCCCTCCAGGCGGCTCGAGTTCCACGACAGGTCGATCAGCAAGCGGTCCAACACTTGCCGGAGATAGGTTCCCGCCGGCTGGTTCTGTTTCTCCACCTGCCCCAGCGCAGCCAATTCCACACGGATTTCGCGGGGCACATAGGCGGTTTGATTGGGTTTGTAGAACTCCAGCAGATCTGCTTGGTATCCCACCGGACTTCTGGCTGCAACGGGTCGGCTCACATGCCGTCCGATCTCCCGTCCCGCTACGGAAAGATAGGGAAGTGACCGGGTATCCGCGCTGGTTTCTTTCCCGCTGTTGCTTCGCATTTTTGGAAAATACCGGGTTCCTTTTCCCCGGCCCGTTTTTCAATTCTCTCCTCCTGCGCCAACCGATTTAAACGGCGCTGCAGGGTACGATCCCCCTCCGTAAAGCCGCTCTGGTCACGAATCGAGGCCGCGTCCATTCCTTCTGGATGGCGTCCGATTAACTCCTCCAGCAAACTCAACTCATTGCTATCAATTTCCTTGGGCATGTGTCAATTTTAGCGACATAAAAACCGCTTTATTTGTCGCTAACCAGCTTTATTTGTCGCTTAAACGGGTTGACGACAGATGAGAAAGGCTATAATTCTGGGGCGATGCCGGGCAAACGGGGGGGGCGGCTCCGCCGCGGATATGGGATATGCGCATGGTGTTCGGGCAACCGCGACAGGAGGTCCTGTTGCAATATCTGCCTGAGCGCTTTCCCGACGAAGACCTGGAAAAAATGGCGGCAAGGCTTAGGGCCCACGCATTCAGGCAAAATTACAGAACCAAAAGTTATCCACTCAGAGATGCTCCATTAAGGCACGCGATACATGCGGCGGATCCATTGGTCGTCGTCATATTCCATCAGCGGTGGGTTGGCATGTTCCCGGGCATCGAAGCGATCCGGGCGCTGCACCACGAGAATGGCGTCCCCCGGGGCGGCGCGGTTCAGAGCGTGGGTGGCGGAATCGGTGTTTTCCACGTGACGGCCCAGATGAAAGTCGAAACGGGCGGAATTGACGCCCACCACGTGCAGCACGGGGGCTTCCGCCACCTTGGGACGGGCGTTGTTGAGAAAGCGGGCGCTGATGGCGTCGGCTTCGTAACGGTTGCGGGGAATTTCCGCGAGGGTGGCCAGGAGAAGCAACAGGCACAAAGCCTTTAGACTTTGTGGTGTGCGAAATTTGGAGAGCACATCCCCGAGTATCCAGGCCGCCGGAGGCATGAGCATGAGCGCATAGTGGTTTTGCTTGCTCACCGTAAGGGTGAGGAGCACGAAAGTGACGGCAAACCATACCACCGGGGTCGTACAGAGTGGGGCGCGGCGCAATTGCCGGGGGAAGGGCGGGCAAAACAGCAACACCGGCAACATCATGAGGGGGAGGGTATACAGATAATAGGCGGCCGGATTCGTATGGGCGGTGTGGACAAACGTCGCGTGCAGTTCATTTCCGAGCGCGATCCGGGCTTCCGGGTTGAAGTAGAGAAATCCCGTCCAAGCGCCCGCGCAGAGCAGGGTCGGCAAGGTGGCCATCAGCCAGTAGCGCAAATTGTGCGCTTGCTTGGATTGAAGAATCAAAAAACTGATCAGCGGGATGGCCAGCCCGGCGGGTCCTTTGGAAAGGAAGGCCACGCTCATGCCGGTGGCGCTGAGCAAGCCGGAATGTTTGCGCCATCCGCTGAAGGCCAAAATCATGCCCAGCATATTGAGCATGTCGGTTTCGGCCAGGCTCCCGAAACGCCAGATCCCATAGGTGGACAACAGGCACATTCCCGCCCAAACACGGTTTGTGCCGGCGTTCCGCATGAAGATGTGCAGCATGAGGACCGTTCCCGCAACAAACAACAGCCTGCCCGCAAGAACGCTTTGGTACAGGCCGGTCACGGCAAACGGGATCGCGGCGGCCCAATAGGGAAAGGGCGGCTTGCGGTAGCGGGGACGGTTTTGGAATTCCAGATGAAGGGGATCGCGATTTTCCACCATGTTCCGGGCCGTGATCAGAACCCGTAATTCCTGCTGACGTACCGGAGGGCGAAGGGCGGCGGCGCTCAGTAAAAAAACCGCGGCCAGGAAAAGGATTCCCCGGGATGAAATCGTCATTGGGTGGATGGACACAAAAAGGGGTTCAATTTTCCAGATCGTAGACAAACACCACGGGGAAGGTGTCCAGGACCGGCGTCAACCATTTCATCAGCGCCTGGTGTGTCAAGTCGCCGGGCGCAAAAACGAAGAGCACTTTCACGAGGGGCGGGTCATTGGCAATGCGCTCTCCCCAAGCTTCCGGGCTGGTCAAATCATGGCGGTGTTCAATGAGATTCGGACGGCGGCCGTCGCCCCATTGTTCTTCGATTTCGATGAGATGGGCATTCACTTGCCCGCGGGAATCCAATCGCAATTGTAGTTCAAGCGGTTGGGTGGGGCGATTGTTCCGGTCGCGAAACCGTGCCTCTGGTTTGTAGGCTTGATAGTACAGTTGACCGGCGGGGGGCGGCTCCACGCGCAGGGCGTCCGATGCGTCTTCAATGGCCTCCATTTTTTTTGCGAAATCGATCATGGTTGAAAGCGGCGTCTCCGGGGCCATGTCCACGGTCATCCAGAATACGGGGCCGGATTGTTCCGCGAGGGTTCCGGGCAAATCGGCCAATGGAAGGGTTTCCACATCCGGCAGCCCTTCGATTTGCAGGGTGGCTTCCGCGTCCAGCACCCGGATGAGGAGATCCTTTTCCGGCGGCAAATGTTCCGGGGCGGGCGGGGTCAAATGCAGGAGCGCCGGGGCGGCTTCCGCGACTTCGATGGCGGGGTTTCGGTTGTAGTGGCCGTACATGCCGGTTTTGGAGCCCTGTTTGGGTAAATCGAAAAGGGTATTGCGCAAATTGAAGGTGGAGGCGACGCTGTTGGGACCAAAGGCGTCCGCGGCGTAGACCAAGGTGTCGGGATCACGCGGGTCGGGAAGCAGGGGGGCGCCGGTGAAGACCCAGGTGGAAGGTTCCATGACGCTTTCATCGGGATGGACAATCCATTCGTGTGCGGGAAGCTTCACGGGTTCTTCCGCGTCCTTGGGCACAAAGGAAAACGTGGGAACCACGTGATCTCCGCGCGGCCAAAAGCGATGCCGTGCCGGATCCACGGGGCCGCCGGGTTCCAGGCCGATGAATTCAAGAGCCTTGTGAATGTCACTGGGCTTGGCGAAGGTCACCATCAGTGACTCATAGTCCTGTCCGCTTTGTTCGTAGATCACGAAAAATTCAACCGGATCGCCGGGAATCATGCCCGTGACTTGCCCCCAGACCCAGATTTCCCGGGTCTCGCGGTTTGCCAACACGAATGGCGCGCTCCAAAATTCCGCTTCATCGGCGACCAATCGGGCCGCTTCCCGGTGCGCGGCTTCGGCCTGCGGGCGGATGCTCGGGGCGGCGCCCGCTTCGTCGGGTGGCGCCGGAGGCTCGAATTGCAGGAAAGTGAGGAGGATGCCGGCAAGCAGGGCGTGAATGGATTGTGCAATATCTGTCATAATGTTGAAATCTACGGTGGGGAAAGGAAAAGAAAAGCGGAAAATTGCGTTGTTACCGGGTTCGTCCGATACGTTCATCCAGGTAGCCCAAAAGGCGGTAGCCGTTTTCGTCGGGAATCCGGCCCTCAATCGCCGGGGTGTCGGCCCATTCGGACTCCGGGGGCATTTCGTCGAGAATGAGGCGGTAACTGGGCAGATCGCGCAGGGGCGTCCGGGGGTCGTACAGGTTGCGTTCCGGGGTCAAGCCCACCTGAACCAGCTCCTCCAACCGATGGGGCAGACGTCCGGTTTGCAAATGAAAGGCCTTGGTCTGCCGAATCAGGATTCTCATGCGTTTTTCACTGACCGCCAACTGGGGATCCGCCGGATCGGCATCCATGGCGGGGAGCATGATGATGAAGATCAGGGGAAGCATGGCAAACCAAAAAACCAAAGCGAAGCCCCCCAGCAGACTGCCGCCCATGGCAAATCCATACGGTGCTCCCGGCGGACGTTTGCGAAGGGTGACGACGCCCAAGGTCAAAGCCCCGGTGGCCGCAAAGAGGGCGGGGGTGGCCGTGGCCATCAAGATGAAAAAGCTGTAATGGCCCTGCAGGCAAATGGTGATGAACAAAGCGGCCAGCAAGAGAGAGGCAAACGCCAGCGCAAGCGGAAGGGCGGGAATACGGGGCGGGGCGTGGATGGGAGCGGTCATGATGTTCTTTTGGATTGCGAGGGAGGGGGATGACTCCATGTATACAGGAGAATCCACGGGGATCAATCTGAAACCGGAATCCGCGGGATCTTTGTGTTGGATCCGCACCTTCTCATGGTCAGCCTTATGGACAACCTCTTGGACTGCAAAAAAAAGCCCGGCAATGACCGGGCTTTTCTGGGATAAGGAAAAAAAGAAGCTTACTTCAACTTTGCCAATTTGGCTTTCTTCGCTTCGATTTCTTTTTCCAATTGGGCGATTTCATTGTCTTTGGCCTTGTCAATCAAGTCACCGACAATGGTTTTGATTTTGGTCAACTCATCGGAGGACAAATCCCGGTAGGTTTTTTTCAGCAACAAAGCGGCTTTCTGTTCTTCACCCAGTTCCGGCGCGGCTTTGCGTCCGGTTTTCTTGGCGGCGCTTTTTTTGGCGGCTTTTTTGGCCTTGGGCTTTTTGTCCTTGGCGGCAAGTTCCGCGTCCGTCAACGGACGGTAGGCGAACTCGCCCTTGTCGTTGGTCTGTATGTTGCCGTCGGCATCGCGAACCCAGTCACATTTGGCGGGGGCGCGTCCGGGACGTTTGGGGTTTTTTACTTGTTTGAATTCCATGATTTTCTCTTCCATTTGATGGGGGGTTAACTTTCGCGCGGGATCTCCGCGACTTGCGGGAAATATTGAAAAATCTTTCAAAGATGCCGACCCAGTAATGGAAACTTTTCCTTTTTGCAAATCATAAGTTAAACTTTTTAACTTTTTTATTACAGAAAGGAATTGGCTAGTGCCCTGTCAACCAGAAATCTTCGCATGGGACTGGTCAATTTTGGATGCTGGGGATGGGAGGAGGGGCTTGTGCAAGCTGGAAGGTTGTGCATGACACTCTTTCCTGATTGATCATTGCGCGGAAGCCTGTAAGGTTGGCGCATGACATCGAAGCCAAAAAAAGCGAATATCGTCCTGCTGCACGGAAATGATGAGTTTCTCGTGGATCTAAATGCACGGAATGTTTTGAAAGATTTGTGTCCCGAGGCCGAGGCGCAAGGGGTGTTGACCACTTTGCGGGGCGATGTGGACAAGGTGGAGGACGCCTTGAAGGTGTTGCGGGAAACGCAGACGGCCATTCAATCGTTTTCGATGTTCGGGGATGAAAACGTGACCTGGTTGCGCGAGGTGAAATTCCTGTCCGGCCCGGCCTACAAGTCCAGTGAAGTCAAGGAGTCCGTGGAGGCGTTGGGGGCGACGTTGAAAGCGGGGTTGGGACCGGAACAAACTTTGGTGATCAGCGTGTCCGGCAAACTGGATGCCCGCTCCCGTTTTCTGAAGGCGGTCAAGGACGTGGGAAAGGTTCACGAGTATTCCAAATCCACCAAACCCTGGGAAGTGGAAAAAGAAGACATGGATCTTCTGAAGTCGATGTTGTCGGAGAAAAAAATCAAAGCGCCGCCAGCGGTGCTGGAGGTCATGCTGGACCGCATGGGGGGCGGCACGCGCATGTTGGTGCAGGAGGTGGAGAAGTTGGATTTGTATTTGGGAACGCGCCGTGACTTGACCCGGGAAGACGTGGAACTGATGATCAGTCCGCTGAAAGAGATCGCCGCATATACCTTTGGCGAAGCGGTCGCCAAGGGGGAAGTGGACCGGGCCCTGTGGTTGCTCAAACAAATGGAATCCCAAAAAGTCAGCCCCATTGCCGTGGTGGCCCAACTCCACAACCAATTCCGGGAAATGGCGCTCTACCGGAGTTTGCTGGCCAATGGGAGCGCGCGCCTCTCTTCCGGTTCTTCCCGCTTTGGCAACAAATTGGAATTGGATTCCGCAGGCGCGGATGCGGTCGCGGTGGTCAACGGGGACCGCAAAAGCAGCCCCTTCCGTCAGGCGCAACTCGCCGCACAAGCCACGCGCTTCTCCCCGGCCCAACTGGATCGGTTGTCGAGAATGACCGCCGAAGCCTATCGCCAACAATTTCTCAGCGGGCTTCCCGGGTTTTTGCAATTGGAGTTGTTGGTGTTAAGGTTGCTCACTCCACAAAACACATCCTCGGTATCGTAATGCGAAAATTTCTTTTTTATCCCTTGATCTGCCTGCTCATTCTCCCCGGCCTTTCCGCCGCCGAAGTTCCCGGGGAGGATCCGTCCGGCGGGGTTCCCAAGCCCGAAGTGGACTTGCCGTTCCCCGTGGGCGAAGTTTTGGAATATACCATTTATTGGGGGTGGATCGGCGTGGGCACCTCCCATGCGACCACCAGTTGGAAATGGGTGGATGACCGATGGATGATCTCCATTCGTTTCCGCACCCGCACCAGCGGCATCGCCGAACGGCTGTATTCCGTGGATGACAATGTGGAAACCCTGATTGACGCGGAGACCCTGAAGCCCATCCGGTTTACCACCGTGTTGAAAGCCGGCAGCGAATTTCGTGACGAGGAAACCGTTTTCGATTGGGAAAACATGAAAGCCCATTACACCCGCAGACGCCGCGGGGACCGGGAGGACGAGCATAAGTCCTATCCCATTCAACCCGAAACCCGCGATCTGGTGTCGTTCATGTATTTCATGCGGAAAACCGATTTCGAAGAAAACGAGAAGTATGAATTTGAAGTCGTCGTGAATGACAAACTGTATGAACTCGAAGTCAACAGCCGGGAATACGAACGGGTCAATCTGGCAAATTACGGGCGCATCAGAAGCCTCCGCATGGATCCGCGCGCGAGTTTCGAAGGGGTCTTTGTTCGCCGCGGAGAAATGGTGGTGTGGATTTCTGAGGATGAACGGCGGATTCTGACGAAAATGGAGGCGGACACGCCTTTTGCCAATATCAAATTGTTGCTGAGAAACGTGCGGGGTCCGGGGGAGGATGACTGGATCAAAAATGCCGAGAAAGATTGAGGGGTTTCACTGCAGGGCCTCCATGATGACCCGGACATATTCCCGGGTAGAGGCGAAGGGAATGTAAGGAAGAATATTTTGTTCGGTTTCGGGGGTTTGTTTTTCCCAGGCCACGGCGCGTCCGGGTCCGGCGTTGTAATAGGCCAAGGCGAATGGCAGGGGATTGCTTCGGTGGGCAAAAGCATCCAGCCCCCGTCGCAGATACCAGGCGGAAATTTCCGCGTTGAGGTTCACGTCGAAAAGTTCGGGTTCCGTGGGGACGGGGTTGTCGGTCTCCTGCGCCCAGTGCCGGGCGGTGTTGGGCATGATCTGAAACATGCCGATTTCCCCCGCGGCTCCGCGCGCCAGCGGGTTCATGCGGCTTTCCCGCATGGCCACCGCGACCAAGAGACGCGGATCAAGCCGATACAATGCGGCCGCGCGGAGAATGCCGCGATCGGTTTCGGAAAGCCCTTTTGCCTGTTGAAACGCGCGCGCCAGGGCCTCGGGGCTGTAGCGTTGCCAATGCGCCTCGGTCAGCCGTATCTCGTCCAACGTGGTTCCCGCAAGCAGGTGCCGGTCAAATGCGTGGTGATGCCGCATGACCATTGCAAAGGCCGACAGGGATACAATGCCAAAGAACATCCGGAGAAACATGGGGGATGGGAGACGCATGGGCGCAATATGTCGGGTGGCGCCGGATCTGTCAACCTCGGACCCCAATGTGATTGAAGGGGGGCGCATCTCATAATTGGTGTTTTTTTGCCGTAGCTGCAACTGTCCCCAGTTGCAGAACCTAACGCAGATTTTATCCGCAACCGAAGAGAATCCAGGTTAAGAGGGAACCCCGCGAATGGCCTTGCCGTCCCGCGAATGGAAGAAGAGTGAAACTACTTGCGGATGCTTCGCCGGACT
>PXAS01000044.1 GCA_003565815.1 PVC group bacterium | reverse complement strand
TGAGGCAGGATTTCGTCGGATTTGCGAAGCATAGCACCGCTATTTGACAAAAATCCGACGGAATCCGGTCCAAATCGGGCGGATTTGCAGCCGAAGTTCCCAAAGTCCGACAGGCTGCTAGCACTTTAGTGACTTTGGGTTTCAAGAAAATGTCGCAGGGCTTGTCCGTAAGTGCTTTTCCCGAGGTTTTGCACGAGTGTTTCGAGCTGTTGGGCGTCGATGAATTTGTTCCTGTAGGCGATTTCTTCGACGCAGGAAACTTGCATGCCCTGTCGGTCCTGCAGGGTGGCGACGAAATTGCCGGCCTGCAGGAGGGATTCGTGGGTGCCGGTGTCGAGCCAGGCGAATCCGCGTCCGAGATTTTGCACGTAAAGCTGTTTCCGTTCCATGTAGGGGCGGACGGTGTCGAGGATTTCCAGTTCGCCCCGGGTGGAGGGGCGGAGTCCTTTGGTGATTTCGACGACGGAATTGTCGAAAAAATAGAGGCCGGTGACGGCATGGTGGGAACGGGGTTTGGCGGGTTTTTCCTCCAGGGTCACCGCCTGTTTGTTGTCATCGAAGGAAACGACGCCGTAGCGTTCGGGGTCTTTGACGGGGTAGGCGAAGATGGTGGCGCCGGGGCGGGTGACGGCGGCGCGGAGCATTTCCGGAAATTGGTGTCCGTAGAAAATGTTGTCGCCGAGGACGAGGGCGACGCGGTCATTGCCGATGAAGTCCTCGCCGATGAGGAAGGCCTGGGGGAGTCCGTCGGGGGAGGGTTGTTCGGCGTAGGTGAGGTCGATGCCCCATTGTCTGCCGTCTCCGAGGAGATGGCGGAACTGGGGGAGGTCCTTGGGGGTGCTGATGATCAGGATTTCCCGGATGCCCGCCAGCATGAGGGTGGAGAGCGGGTAGTAGATCATGGGTTTGTCATACACGGGCAGGAGCTGCTTGCTGAGTCCGAGGGTGATGGGATGGAGTCGGGTGCCGGTACCTCCGGCGAGGATGATGCCTTTCATGGGATGTCTTTCTTCTTGTGGAGAGGGGGAAGGAGAGGGCAGAGGGGAGAGGGCAGGGAAGAGGGAGAGAGGAGCGAAAGGGGGCGGAAAACGTTGAGTGGTTGCGTTGTTTTGTCGTTTATGGCTCATCTCAATCGCGGAAAACCAGAAGTCGGGTTATCTAATTTCCACGAGAATTTCACCCGTTTTTATATAGGCGAGCGCTTCTTCAAGGTGTTGTGTCAAAACCTGTTTCAGCCTGTCTTCGGATGTATTTCCGCATCTGAACCAAATAACCTGAGGTGGGGCTCCCCTCCGATTGAGCAACTCGACAAAATCCCGATCTTTGGTCAATACAATGGCATTGTCCGTTCGTGCTTTTTCGAAAATTTGCTCATCCTCCGCGTCTCGGAGTCCCATGTCTCGAAGTGCTTCAGCTTCATACCCAAGATTTTCTTGGATCCATCGGGCGAGTCGTGGCGACAAATGGGCATCCAACCAGATCATGCGGCGATCACAGGATGGTCGATCCCTTGCTTGGCATAAAGCACGGCGGCGATGATGTCGTCACGCTCCAAATCGGGCATCTCAGTCAAGATTTGGTCGAAACCAAGCCCGGCGGCCAGAAGATCGAGTATATCTGTCACGCGGATGCGCATCCCGCGAATGCATGGGCGACCGCCGCATTGCTTGGAATTGATCGTAATTCTATTATGTTTTGAATTCATACTTTTATTCTACAATGGGCAAAGGTCATTCGTCAAGAATGGATTGGAAGTAGCGGAGCCCGCAGGGGATGGGGGGTGCCTTCGGCGTGGACACGGGAAACTCTGGCTGGGGGAGGGCGGAGTGGGGGGAGGAAAGGAGCGCCAATCGCCGCACTTGTGCGTCGGAGGCGCATTGGAGGGGCGAAGGGGGCAAGGCGAGGGGAAAGCGAACGTCGAACGCTGAACGTCCAACTTCGAACCTTCAACCCGCAACCCATAACCCGCAACCCGCAACCCATAACCCGCAACCTGACGTTATAGTCTCCAAACGGCGTGGCCTTCTTTTTGGATGGCGGGGGCGTCGTGGATGGATTTGATGTCGGTGAAGACACCGCCGGGTTGCAGGGGGGCGAGGAGTTCGGAGATCGGCTTTTCGAGGTATTGTTGGTGGGCGACGGCGGCGACGATGGCCTGCACGGGGGGAATTTCCGCCCAGGGGGTCAAGGTGACGCCATACTCGTGTTCGGCTTCGACCGGGCAGGCGAGGGGATCGTGGACGATGACTTCGCATCCAAAATCCCGGATTTCCCGGATGACGTCGATGACTTTGCTGTTGCGGAGGTCGGCGCAGTTTTCTTTGAAGGTGAGGCCGAGGCAAAGGACTTTGGCGCCGCGGATCTGAATGTCGCGGGCGATCATTCCTTTGATGGTTTTTTCGGCGATGAATTTGCCCATGCCGTCGTTGATGCGGCGTCCGGCGAGGATGACCTGGGGGTGATACCCGAGCATTTCGGCCTTGTGGGTCAGGTAGTAGGGGTCGACGCCGATGCAGTGTCCGCCCACGAGTCCGGGGAAAAATTTAAGGAAGTTCCACTTGGTGCCGGCGGCTTCGAGCACTTCCCGGGTGTCGATTCCCATGCGGTCGAAAATGACGGCCAATTCGTTCATGAGGGCGATGTTGAGATCGCGCTGGGTATTTTCGATGACTTTGGCGGCTTCGGCGACTTTGATGGTGGCGGCGCGGTACACGCCGGCGGTGATGATTTCGCCGTAGAGGTTGTCCACGGTTTCCAGGGTGGGGGCGTCATCGCCGGAAACGACTTTGGTGATTTTGGTGAGGGTGCGTTCTTTGTCGCCGGGATTGATGCGTTCGGGGCTGTAGCCGACGTGAAAGTCCCGTTTCCATTTGAGTCCGGATTCCCGTTCGAGCACGGGGACGCAATCCTCCTCGCTGGCTCCGGGATAAACGGTGGATTCGAAGACGACGATGGCGCCTTTTTTCAGGTGTTTGCCGGCGGTGGCGGCAGCGCCCAGCAAGGGACGCAAGTCGGGGATGCGGGCTTCGTCCACCGGCGTGGGCACGGCAATGATGAGCACGTCGGCAGAGGCCAGATCCTCGGGTCGATGGGTCAGTTTGAGATGGGTAGAAGCCTGAAACTGATCTTTGGCCACTTCGCCGGTGGGGTCGTTGCCGTTTCGGTAGGCTTCGATTTTGGCTGTGGAGAGGTCAAAACCGATGGTGGGTCGTTTTTTGCCGAATTCGATGGCGAGGGGCAGGCCGACGTAGCCGAGGCCGATGACTGCAATGACGGGGGAGTGAGAAGATGTGGACATTGTGGGTTGCTGGTTGCTTGTTGCTTGTTGCTGGTTGTTGGTTGTGGGTTGGGCGGCTGCGCCGCGGATATGGGGATATGGGATATGCGCTCGCAAGCTCGCTGGATAAGGGGAAGTTGAGTGGTTGGGTTGTTGGGTAGTTGGGGGGGGAGCAGGCGGAGTGCGGACACTCTTGTCCGCTGATGTATTTCACGTAAAAGGGAAATCGAACTTTGAAGGCATGTCGACGGGGCGAAGGGGGACGGGAGCGCCGGTCTCCGCACCGGCAGGGGGAAGGGGGAAAAGAGAACGCCGGACGCCGAACTTTGAAAAATGTGTGATGGCCGAAGTTTGCTCCGGGCCTGAAGGCCCATCGCTGAAACCTCGTAAACGAGGGACTCCAAACGCCACACTCCACACTCCGCATTCCGCACTACTTGTAATAGGATTTGTACCAATCCACGAAGCGTCCGACGCCATCTTCGACGCTGACTTTGGGGGTGAATTCGGTGGCGTTGGCGAGTTCGCCGACGTCCGCTTCGGTGTCGGGGACGTCGCCGGGCTGGAGGGGAAGGAGTTCCATGGTGGCTTTTTTGCCGAGCTTTTCTTCGAGCACTTCGATGTAGCGGAGGAGGGGGACGGTGTCGGGGCTGCCGATGTTGTAGATGCGATAGGGGGCGTTGCCGGTGGCGGGGTCGGGGTTATCCGACTGCCATTCGGGGTTGGGGTGGGCGGGGCGGTCGAGGATGCGGACCACGCCTTCGACAATGTCGTCGATGTAAGTGAAACTGCGTTTGTGGTGTCCGTGGTTGAAGACGCGGATCGGTTCGCCGGCGAGAATGGCCTTGGTGAACAGGAAGAGGGCCATGTCCGGGCGGCCCCAGGGTCCGTACACGGTGAAAAATCTGAGCCCGGTGCAGGGGAAGCCGTAGAGATGGGCGTAGCCGTGGGCCATCATTTCGTTGGCTTTTTTGGTGGCGGAATAGAGGGTGAGCGGATGTTCGCAGTGGTGGTGTTCCGAAAATGGCATGGTGGTGTTGGCGCCGTAGACGGAACTGGTGGAGGCGTAGACCAGATGTTCGACGCCGTGATTTCGGCAGCCTTCGAGAATATGCAGAAATCCGGTGACATTGCTGCTGACGTAGACATGCGGATTTTGGGCGGCGTAGCGCACCCCCGCCTGGGCGGCGAGGTTCACGACCTTTTTGGGGCGGTGAGTGCTGAAGAGGGACTCCATGGCATCGCGGTCCGCGAGGTCGGCATGCACGTGGGTGTAGTTGGGATGGTTGGCAAAGCGGGCCAGGCGGGCTTTTTTGAGTTCGACGTCGTAATAGTCGTTCATGCAGTCCAGGCCGATGACGGTGTCGCCTCGTTCCAGAAGATGCAGGACGACATGGGAACCGATGAATCCGGCCGCGCCCGTGACCAGCACGGAGGTGCGGGGGGCGGTGCTGTTCGTTGCGGAGACGGTTTGGGCAGTGGGGTCGGAGGGGGATGCTTGCATGATGGGGCCTTGGCGTTTCGAGAAGGGACGAGTTGAAATTGGGACAGGCTACGCCCGGTGACATCCCGGGTGGACGGGGTCGGTAGGGGCGGAAAAAAGATTGAAAATGAGCGCAAAGCGCATGAAATGAATCCTTATCAAGCAGACATGGAGGAACAAGTGTAAAGGGGGATGGGGGGCAAAATATCTCCGGGGAGCGCCTTCGGCGCGGAGATTACCGCTGCTCGGCGAAGCCGCCTTTGGAGTGCGGTACCATTAGGTGCCGCTTTTGGGGCGAAGGGGGACGGGAGCGCCGATCTCCGCATCGGCAGGGGCGGAGGGGGGAGGCGAAGATCGAACTTTGAATATCGACCAACTTTGAAAAACCGAAATTTGCTCCGGGCCTGAAGGCCCATCGCTGAAACCTCGTAAACGAGGGACTCCGAACTCCTCACTCCGCACCCTTCACTCGAAATTCGTCACTCCCTCTTCCCTCTGACCTCTGAAAATATGGACAAACGTGGGCGGGTTTGATATGTTGCATGCATGTCGAATTTACATCCCGAGTTTCATCGCATGCAGGATCGCGCCACCAAAGAGATTCTCTTGCAGCAAAAGGCGCATGTGTTTTGGTTTTACGGCCTTTCGGGGTCGGGAAAAACCACGTTGGCCACGGCTTTGGAGCAACGGCTGACTTCGATGGGGTTCAAGACGAAAATTTTGGACGGCGACAATATCCGCAGCGGTCTCAACGCGGACTTGGGGTTTTCGGACGCGGACCGGGCGGAGAACATCCGACGCATCGCGCATGTGGCGCGTTTGTTTCATGAGGCGGGGATTATCGTGATTTGCTCTTTCATTACCCCCAAGCGCGGGTTGCGGACTTTGGCGCGGGAGGTGGTGGGGGAAGCGGCGCTGACGCCGGTATACACCCGGGCATCGTTTGAAACCTGTGCGCGTCGGGATGTGCATGGCTTGTATGCGCAGGCGGAAAAAGGGCAGATCAAAGAGTTCACCGGACACGGATCCAGTTTTGAGCCGCCGGAGGCGGGTGATGTGGACTGGGTGGTGGATACGGATGCGATGAGCGAGGAAGAGGCGTTGCGGCATTTGTGCGGACGGATCCTGCCCATGATTGAGTTTCCTTGTGCGATTTCGTTATAAGTAGAGGTCAGAGGTCAGAGGTCAGAGGGCAGAGGTCAGGAAAGAAGGAAAGAGGGCAGGGATTGCAGGGTTGCCGCTTCGCGGCGCAGGGGCAGGGGAACGGAGCGCGGACACTCCTGTCCGCATACGTTTGTCACATCAGAATGGGAAAGCGAACTTTGAACGTCGAACTTTGAACGCTCTGCCCTCTGCCCTCCCACATTCAATCCACAACCGACGCATGCTTCCTAACGGGTGCAAAGGAGCGGCGGTGGGCGGGACAGGGGCCGTGTTGTTGGAGGGCTTCGAGGTGGAGGCGGGTGCCGTAGCCCTTGTGGCGGGCGAAGCCGTAGGCGGGATATTGGAGATCGAGTTCCCGCATGAGGCGGTCGCGGGTGACCTTGGCGATGATGCTGGCGGCGGCAATGGTCAGGCAACGGGCGTCGCCTTTGACGATATTGCGGTTGGGGCAGGGGAGATTGGGGACGGGGAGTCCGTCGACCAGGGCCAGATCCGGCGGCGGGTTCAGGTCGGCGAGGGCCAGGGCCATGGCGCGGTGGGTGGCGCGGAGGATGTTGAGGCGGTCGATTTCATCGGCCTGCAGCACGGCGATGCCGATGCGGAGTTGCGGCAGGTCCCGCAGGGCGGAAAAGAGAAATTCGCGCTTGCGCGGGCTGAGCTGTTTGGAGTCGTTGAGTTCGGCGAGGGCGGGGGGGAGCTTCAAAAGCAGTTCGGCGGGGAAAAGCACTGCCGCAGCGACCACGGGACCGGCCAGCGGACCCCGTCCGGCTTCGTCCACCCCCGCAATACGCGAAACGCCGCTCCGGAGAGCGGCGTGTTCGACTGCGAGCAAATCAAGCGGCTGTTCGGGGAACAGCTCAGGTGATTTTCGCTTTTTTGCCTTTGAGCTTGCGGGCATAGTAGAGTTTGGCGCGGCGGACCTTGCCTTTGCGGTCCACTTCGATTTTTTCCACCACCGGGGCATGCACGGGGAAAACGCGTTCCACGCCTTCGCCATAAGAAATGCGGCGGACGGTAAAGGTTTCGGTGGCGCCGTGCCCGTCGCGGGCAATGACGGTCCCGGAATAAATCTGGGTACGGATGTTGTTGCCTTCGCGAATGCGGACGTGCACTTTGACGGCATCGCCCACTTCGAATTGGGGCATTTCTTCCTTGCGGTTTTCTAAATCGATTTTTTCGAGAATGTTCACTGTATACCTCTGGGATGTCCTGAAAAGAATGAGCGGCGTGTTATAGTCGCCAGACGTGGTTTGGTCAAGTGCAATTCTTGGGATTATTGCATGCGCATGGGCATGATCACATACAGGAAGGCGGTGTCGGATTTGAGGACGCCCGGAGAAAGTTCGTCGATGAGTTCCAGATAGACCTCGTCGCTGGCAAGCACCCGCAGGGGGGCCATGAGGAATTCGGGGTTGTAGGCGATGGACATTTCCTTGCCGGTGTACTTGACGGGCACCTGTTCGCGGGCCTCGCCGATATCGGGGGTGGAACTGATGATTTCCACGGCGTTTTCCCGGAAGGAGAGTTTGATGGAGTTGGATTGCTCGTTGGTGACCAGCGACACGCGTTTGACGGCCGCGAGGAGGCTTTCGCGGTCGAAGGCGATGCGTTCTTCGCAGGCGCCGGGGATGACTTGACGATAATTGGGGAAGTTGCCGTCGATCAGCTTGGAGACAATGCGCATGCCGCCGATATCGATGACCACTTGACTGCCGGCGGCGGTGAGGCGGACTTCGCCCTCGCTGTCGAGATTGCGGAGCAATTCGTTCACGGTTTTGGCGGGGAGGTCCATGTCCAGTTCGTGGTCGGCGGGGAATTCAATTTCCTCTTCGTAGAGAGCCAGACGGCGTCCGTCGGTGGCCACGAGGGTGAGTTTTTGATCCTGGAAACTGAAGAGGATGCCGTTGAGCACGTAGCGGGTCTCGTCCACGGAGGTGGCGTATTGCACGCAGCGGATCATGTGTTTGAGCTTGGCCTGTTCCAAGGTGTAGACCTGTTGGCCTTCCGGTTGCGGCACCTCCGGGAAATCATCCGCCGAGAGGCCCATGATTTTGAAAAACGCGGTGCCGCAGCGGATGGAGGCGGTGTTTTTTTCATCCACTTCCAATTCGATTTCGTGGGGAGGGAGTTCGCGGATCACGGAAAAGAGACGTTTGGCGGGCAGGGTGGTTTCCCCGGAGGTGGCCACTTCGGCGGGGATTTCGGTGCTGACCGAGACTTCCAAATCCGTGGTGACGAGCATAAGTTTTCCAGCGTCGGCGCGCAACAGCACGTTGGCCAACACCGGAATGGTGCTGCGGGTGCTGACGACGGACTGTACTTGGGTGAGAGCTTCCAGCAATGCGTCACGTTTTACGGTCAATTTCATAAAATTTTCTTCCTTGGGAGAGTTAAATCGCCGTCACTATGTAGAAACATTTGACAGGTTCAATGCAAAAATGAGAATTTCACGAGCCGGGGCCATGCTCATTCCTTGATCGAACGGCTTGACAGAAGCCCGGCGGCTCTTTACCCTTGCGTGCATGTCATCATTCTTTTCCCGTCGTTTAGGTTTTACCCGTACCCGCAAAAAAGACATCCCCAAGGGCGTTTTCACCAAATGTCCCTCCTGTGGGGAAATGTTGAGTCAGGCGGATCTGGAAAAAAATTTGTTTGTTTGCAGGGCCTGCGGGTACCACTTTCCCATGGACCGGGTTTCGCGGGTGGAAATGCTTTCCGATCCGGATTCCTTCGAGGAGTGGGATGCCGGCATGTCCAGCAAGGACCCCCTGAAATTCACTGGGACGGATTCTTACGAGGCCAAACTCAAGGCCAACCAGGAAAAAACCGGGTTCAAGGATGCGGTGTCCACCGGACAAGCCAAGCTTGAAGGTCGGCCCATTGGCCTGGGGGTGATGGATTTTTCCTTTTTGGCCGCCAGCATGGGCTCGGTGGTCGGGGAAAAAATCCCCCGCCTGATCGAAAAATCCACGGAACGGGATTTGCCCGTGGTGCTGGTCTGTACCTCGGGGGGCGCCCGCATGTACGAGGGGATGCTGAGTTTGATGCAGATGGCCAAAACCAGCGGGGCCCTGGCCCGTCATGCCCGGGCGGGCTTGCCGTACATTCCCATTCTCACCCACCCCACCACCGCCGGCGTCATGGCCAGTTTCGCCACCTTGGGGGACGTGATTCTCGCCGAACCGCAGGCTCTCATCGGCTTTGCGGGTCCGCGCGTGATCAAGGAAACCACCTTGCAGGATTTGCCCGAAGGCTTCCAGCGCTCCGAATTTCTCAAGGACAAGGGGCTGATTGACCGGGTGGTGCCCCGCGGGGAAATGCGGCAAACGGTGGCGAATTTGCTGGATGTTTTCATGAAGGCCCGCGAGATTTAAGCCGGCTCCAAGCGCGCACCGCAACCCGAACCCACCCCGTCCGAACCCAAGGCCCGGAAACGACCATGAACCGCGAGGAAAAGTTGGCCGCGCTGTTTTCACGCACCCATGCGGGCATCAAACCCGGCCTGGGTTTGATGCATGAACTCCTGGGGGCGCTGGACAATCCCCAATCCCGCTTTCTCTGCGTGCATGTGGCCGGCACCAATGGCAAGGGGAGCGTATGCGCCATGATCGAGGCGGTGTTGCGCGAAGCGGGTTTGCGCACGGGCCGTTTCACTTCCCCGCATTTGCTTCGGGTGAACGAACGCATCTGCCTCAACGGCGTCCCGATTTCCGATGATGCGCTTCACGCGATGCTGGGGAAAATCGAGGCGGTGGAAGCTTCGCTGTCGCGTCCCCCGACGTTTTTTGAGACCCTGACCGCCCTGGCTTTTCTGGCGTTTGCGGAGGCTGAAGTGCAAATCGCGGTGCTGGAAACGGGCATGGGGGGGCGGCTGGATTGTACGAATGTGGTTTCGCCCTTGGTGTCGGTGATTACCCGCATCGATTTTGATCACATGGCGTTTTTGGGCAATACGCTGCCGGAAATCGCGGCGGAAAAAGCGGGCATCATCAAAGCCGAACATCCGGTGGTGATGGCGCCCCAGGCCGAAGAGGCGCGGGAGGTGATCGTGCGCACCGCCGCCGCGATGTCCGCTCCTTTGTTGGAAAGCGGCGCGCATGTTTCATTGTCGGGACGCCGGCAAAGTCTGGAGGGTCAACGGGTACACGTGGAAACGCCCGAAGCGGATTACGGAACCCTGCGCTTGCCGTTGCTCGGGGCGTTTCAAATGGAGGCCTTGGCCACGGCGGTATGCGCGTTGGAGCAGGTGTTCGGCATTTTCGGGTCGGCCTTGTCGCCCGAAATCTTGAAAAAGGGGATGGAGGCGTTGTCGTGGCCGGCAAGGTGCCAGGTGTTGCAAACGGATCCGCCCTTGATTTTGGACGTGGCCCACAATCCGGCGGGGGCGTCCGCGCTGTCCGATACGCTGCTGGAATTGTTCGGACGCAAAGCCAAAGGAGTGTTCGTGGTGGGGCACATGCGGGACAAAGACGCGGAAGGTTTTTTGCGTGGCATCGCCCCCCGGGTCGCGCATTGCATTTGTACCTCGGTGGAGACGGACCGGGCCCTGCCCGCCGAAGCGCTGGCCGAGCATGCGAAGCGCCTGGGACTCCGTGTCGAGGTCCGCGCATTGGCGGAGGCGAAATCACGTTTGTCCGAACGGCTTGCCGACGCGGATTTCGGGTGCATCGCCGGTTCCGTGTATCTGGCCGGCGCTTGGTTGGGGCCGGGGATGGACGCGGGGGAATCGCCGTAGATGGTGATGGAGTGGGGAATGGGGAGTGGGGAGCGAGTGACAGTGGGGAGTTAAAACCTTTTTTCCAGCGCCACCACGAGATTTCGTCCGGGTTCGTTGGCGCCCGCTGCAAAACGGGTGGTGGCGCTGGAGACGCTGTCCCAATAGCCGTACCGATCCCGTACGGCTGATTTTTTGAGAAGATGACAATCGGAGTTATAAACCCGCAAATCCCTGCGGGGGGG
>PXAS01000114.1 GCA_003565815.1 PVC group bacterium | reverse complement strand
TCCCGGTCTCAGCTGGCTGGCAGTATCGCCAGAAGCCGCGCTGCGAGGAGTCCGGCGTGTCGTCGCCGATGTCGTGGAGGAAATGAACGCATCAGGAGAATTAGTTCCCGAACCCCTGGCCAGTCGAAAATTCAGTGGCAAATTTATGGTGCGGGTCCCCCCTGATGTACATCGCGACCTAACCCTCCAAGCGGTGGAAGCCGGGGTGAGCCTTAATCGATTGGCCACAGTGAAACTCGCACACTGACCAAAGCCAACAATAAAGGTCGTAGCGAAAGCTTCATAAGGTTTTCGACTGCACCTTTTGGTTGAACAAGCCCGGGGGATCAGCGTGAGGCTGGTCTTATGCGTTTTGTGTTTTGGGATCGCGCTGTTTTCGAGCCAGTGAGGGGCGCTGAGGGGTGAATTTTCCGTTTTCCGGGAGCCGTTTTCCCAGGCCCGGTGTTTTTTGTCGCGGCGGATGTGTTTTCAAAGCGGATTTTTGTTCGCTGATTGGGTTCATTTCATTCAGGGCATCAAGCATCCTGATGACGGCTGAGCGGATGTCAGTGGCCAGAAGATGAAGTAGTGTATCAGAATGCGGCGGCCTGATCATGGCGGTGCTCTGGCGTTTTTCCATTTCGGGCTCAGGTACAAAAAGCGCCGGGTGGGCGTTCCGCAGCTTTGTCAACACGGCAGGCAGCTCGTCGTGGTCACGAATATGCAGCTGCGAGAAGACCCTCCAGTCTTCTTTTTCCAGCATGTCCACATAAAAAAGTTTGAGTGCGGCAGCGGATACGGCTGATTTTTTGAAAAGGCAAAGCATGGACGAATCGAGGATCGAATTAATTCGAGATTTCGCAGAATGGGAGAAGAAAGAAATAGTGAACCACGGATAGCCTTGCCGGACCACGGATGGATCAGAAAATTCTCAATACGCTTCGGGAATTTCATTCAAGATTGAGGAACAAGCTTCTGCACACCTTTGTCATAACCGATCCGTGGTCCGGCATGGCTATCCGTGGGATATTTTCCAATGCTTGGCAATTCTCACGTAATGTATTCCCCGTTACAATTTTCCAGTCTTCAAAAAATCAGCCGTGGGCAGCGGATACGGCTGATTTTTTGAAGGCAAATGGTGGGGACTTGACGTATGGAGGCGGAGCGTCCCGCTCCGGGAGCTTCATGATGTCTATCGGAAATCGATTCTGAAGACACCGGAGCGGGACGCTCCGCCTCCATATTCCAACCCTTCCTCTCTCAAAAAATCGGCCGTAGGCAGCGGAGGAGCGCATGCTTTTGGGCTTCCAGTTCCGCTCGGTTTTGATGTAGAGGAAAAACTCCCGGATCAGATCCTCCCGGAGAGTGGAGGGGTCATACTGAAGCGGATCCTTGTTGCGTCGACCGAGGTTTGGGCGGCGAATTCGGGAGGGATTTGTGTGGTTTTTGACTTGCTCACTACAGCGGCTTCCCTCAGTATGAACCGAGGAGATGCGGGGGGTGTTGTAGTATGACATAGACCCCTACATTGACATCCTCCGTTGCTCCTGCCGATCTTTTCAGATGAAAATCGAATCCAACACATCTAACACCCTGCCGCGTAGCAGCTTAGTTCAACAAAACCCGCCACTGAACCAGTCAGTGCGGGTAGACGTTGTGCGAATCAACAAACATGCGCCAAGGGCCAATTCTGAACAACGGCTTACGGTATCCGTATCGCTCGGAAAACAACGGTTTATTTGTCGGTCCGAGTATTCCAATAGTCTTTTTTCCAAACCAAAGCCTCATGCCAAATTTCCAAAATAAAACCTTCATTCGCCACCCCCTTGAAAATCACAACCATCAGGCGCATCGAACGCCGCTTTATCGCGTCGTCCGCTGGCCTCGGTTATGTTCAACAGTGCATGTTGAAGGTCGCTTCATGAAGTATTGGACACGATATGGTTTGAATGTCTTGGCTTGCGTGGCGGTGCTAGGCACAGCGGGCTGCATAAGCCTCTTCAACGATAGAAATCGCATTCCAGATGGCATGGTGCTGATTCCTGGCGGGACGAACGCAGGGAAAAACCCGCCAGGGGAGGTTCTTCATTCTGGAATAGTTTATCCTGACACGTACAATCTTACGGTAGAATCTTTCTACATGGATGCCACACATGTAACCAAGTTAATGTGGGAAAATGTCTACACATGGGCGAAAACGAACGGTTACCGTTTCGATAACGCCGGTTCTGGAAACGCGCCGCATCATCCTGTGCATTCCGTGAACTGGTACGACGTGGTGAAATGGTGCAATGCACGAAGCGAGATGGAGGGTCTACCGGCTGTTTATACGGTCAATGGAGCAGTATATCGGACGGGCCAAGAGAATGACGTTATCCAGACCTCTGCTGCGGGCTATCGCTTGCCAACGTCAACAGAATGGGAATACGCTGCACGGGGAGGTTTAATCGGGCAACGATTCCCGTGGGGGGATAGAATTAGTCATATTAATGCAAACTACCGTGCATCCGCAGACGGTGTTCATTCGTATGAAGAGCACCAAGGCTATGCCATAGAGACATATCACCCAGCCTACCGAAACGACTCACCCCCTCGGGGGTGGATTCGAGATCCGTACACTTCACCGGTGGGGTCTTTTGCTGCGAATGCTTACGGATTACACGACATGGCGGGAAATCTATTGGAATGGTGTTTTGATTGGTTTCCGGAGTTAGAAGACAGGGCTCGCGTGCTACGTGGTGGCAGTTGGAACAGTACCCCTCCTTATTGCCGCGTTGGAAACCGTAACTATGGTGCCCCGAGAAATACTTATCCAGGAAATGGCTTCCGGACCGTATTGTCCCGGTAAACATTGTTAAAAATTGGAGTTGGCTAGGAATGGCACTTAGGAAGCATTCTCCTTCGTCGAATGCGGCGCGGGCATTTCGGCCACCTTCAGTTCCGGCTCCGGGTCCGAAAACCAACATTCCAGGGTCCCCGCCAATTCCCCGAGGGTGGCCCGGAAACCGGGGTGATCCAGTCAGACGGACGGATTCGGCGCTGGGCAAGGATTTCTGGCTTTGAAAACCGTGCCTTGCGTGTTATCCTTCTTGAAGATTGCGAAACCGTGCCCAAGGCATTTTTTGACCTTGATTATGAGGAACAACAGATATGAAGATCAAATATTTTGAAGAAACCGACACCACTTTATTGGAGTTCGGCACGGGAATCCCTTCGGAGACACGTGAGCTATCCGAAGACATCTATCTGGACATGGCCGCATCCGGGAATGTGGTATCCATCACAGTGGAGCATGCCAGCAAGCGAAGCGAGTTGTCCGAAGTCAGTTTCATCTGAATGAATTCGAACAAGCCGCTGGAGGCGACAGCGTAAACGCTGCGCCTCAGCGTGGACGTTAGCGATGGAAAGAAAAATAAAACTTGACGGATAACGCTATGCGTTATACATTGATTCTCAATGATTGAATGTTTCGCATGCAAAGAAACCGAGAAGCTCTTTCGCAGGGAGTTCTCCAAACGCCTGCCTTCTGACATTCAACAGGTGGCCTATCGGAAATTAAAGATGCTTCATAGAAGCTCCACCGTGCAGGATCTTCGGATTCCGCCAGCAAATCGGCTGGAAGCCCTTTCAGGCAAGCGAAAGGGGCAACACAGCCTCCGAATCAATCAGCAATGGCGGATCTGCTTTGAATGGGTGGATGGCCATGCCCGCAATGTCGAGATTGTAGATTATCACTAAGGAAAGCACATGAAAAAAATCAAACCTGTACATCCCGGTGAGGTTCTCTTCGAAGAGTTCCTCAAACCCATGGAGATTAGCCAGAATCACCTTGGGCGCGCTTTGGGCGTTTCCCCCCGTAGAATCAATGAAATTATCCATGGCAAACGCAGCATCACGGCTGACACCGCCTTGAGGCTGTCGGTATATTTCGGAAATTCCGCCTCTTTCTGGTTGGGCCTGCAGATGGATTTTGACCTCGAAGTTGCCGAGGATTCCATCTCCCCCCGGATTCATGAAGAAGTCAAACAGATGGCCTTAGCCTGAGCAAGCGCCAACAAGACCCGGCACCGAACAAGTCAGTGCGGGTAGACGTTGGAATTTGACATGAAGAATGCCACTTTGGTGGAACGGGTTCATGAGCTGTATTTTAATCAATTGACCCTTCGGGGGAAAGCGTGAAAACACGCCCACCACGGAACCATGGCCCGTTCCGCCGACTTCCCCCATCCTCACGGGCAAGAGACTGCGGATGTAATCTGCATTAGGGAAATTACATCTACGATGTTCATGGATGCGGGATCATGCAAGAGGATGGAGGTTGAACAGGTCGGCTTTCATGGAAACGGTTCTAGTACTCTGTCAACCAGAAATCTTCGGATAGGACCGTGAGATACGACTGATTTTTTGAGATTTAAAAAACAAACCGTCGCAAGGTCTTCCGTAAAAAACCGCCATAAAACCCCGCCAATCCTTTCGGGGTGCCTCAGATGGACTGGGCGTTGTGAAATAGGAAATGAAAAAATAGAAATGGAGGTGATCCTGCGGATGCTTCGCCGGACTGCGGATCATCGTCGGAATCCCACTGGAAACGACAAATGCTTCGCGGGACGGCATCGCCATTCGCAGAATTCCCTTCCACCCAAAAAATCCGCAGGACGGCGAAGTATCCGCAGGGTTGGATCACATGAAGAATCTCAAAGGGAATTCGAAAGGCATGATTGATTTTTCCATGGCTTTGGCCTCTTTTGGCGCTGGAATTGGGAGGAGGGTCATGCACAACCTTCCAGGGTGCACAAGCCCCTCCTCCCATCCCCAGCATCCAAAATAGACCAATCCTATCCGAAGATTTCTGGTTGACAGATTACTAGCGCAAAGCGCCCGGAAAGCCAATGGAAAAGAAGGCTGGGGAGGCGTTTTCCGACGATCGGAAAATTCCTGGAATCGGTTTCCGATGATCGGAATAGGCGGGTTTCGAGGTGGTTCGGGGCATAGATTGAGGCGGAGTGGACGGGAGCGCCGATCGCCGCATCGGCGGGGCGAAGGGGGAACGAAAAGAAAGGAAGAAAGAGAACGTCAAACTTCGAACGTTGAACGGACAGGAGCGCCGATCGCCGCATCGGCTGAGGGCGGACGATGTCCGTCCTCGGGTAGGAAGTCCCCCTTCGCCCCGCCAATACGGCGATTGGCGCTCCTGTGAAAGAGTGGTCTACGAAGAGCGAATGAAGACAGGACTTGATTTTCCGGAGGGATTCGGGATAGAGTGGGGCATGACTGAATCTGGACATCATGTGGCGTTCGCCTTGGAGGGCAAGAGGGAGGGAGTGGACATCACTCCCGCCAAAACCGTCTTTGATGAAGAGGCCTTCAATCGTGCCGTGGACATCGGCACCCGTGCTTGGGCGGACGTACCCGACATCGGCCAATGGGTCGCGGAACAACGGGGGGCGGCGTGAACGATCCGACATTGGAACGCATTTGGGCCGCGCGTGACGCCATTGCAAAACGTGCTGGATACGATGCCAAAACCTTGGTTGCCCAACTGAGAGAACGGGAAAAGAAATCAAAAGGCACTGAATTAGTTCAAAGCAGATTGTGTGCGGTCAGCCGCACACAAAGATAATTGTGTGCGAAGGGGCGCACACGCGGTTTATTCTGGAAAAGGCATCAATTCAGCCACGACTTGGATAGCGTGGGGAGTCTTCACGTACAGTCTGCGTATGTACGCTGTGTGATGCGTAGCCGCGGAGTCGTAGGGCTCGTTCGTGCAGAGCATCGAGGATTTGCAGCTTTTCGACAATGTTCCGTGCAGCGAGGTCATCCCGGAATTTCTGCTTGCTGGCCAGGATCTGTGAGAAATCGTAGCTCATGGTGTGTCAGACAAAAACTCAAGGTGAAAGGTCGCCCCCACTGCACCACCGATGGCGTAGCGTTCAATCACGCCGTCGGATTGCATCTGATTGATTAGGGAAATTACATCTACGATGTTCATGGATTGGGGATCATGTAAGAGGATGGAGGTTGATCAGGTCGGCTTTCATAGAAACGATTCTAGCGCAAAGCGCCCGGAAAGCCAATGGGAAAGAGGGGTGAAAGACCGTTTTCCGACGGTCGGAAAAGCAATGAAATCGTTTTCCGACGGTCGGAACGGGCGGGTTTCGGTGCAGTTCGGGGTGTCGATTGCGGCGGAGTGGACGGGAACGCGAATCTCCGTATTCGCCGGGGCGGAGGGGGAACGGAAAGAAAAGAAAACGAACGTTGAACATCGAACGCCCAACTTCGAACGTTGAAGGGACGGTACGCAGCAGCGGGGCGAAGGGGAAAAGGAGCGCCGACGGTGTCCGCCGTAGCCGCGCAGCGCGAAGGAGGATCGCCGCATCGGCTGAGGGCGGACGATGTCCGTCTGCGGGGGCCGGCTTGCTTGTCGAATAATGGTATCGTGGGCTGAAGGTCCGCGCAGATCACCAAAGGATTGATTCGCATGAAAATTCAAGAATTCGGCTTAGAATGTTAAAATTCAAAGGCCCATTACCATTACCCCGGGCTCATTACCCACCGCATTTTACATTGCCTGAGCCATGTGCCGATAAACATGATGCAATGGGATTGAACTAATCGGTTTCAGGCGGATTTTTCGCAGGCCCCAAATTTGCAATGTAAAAATAGGTCATTTCATTCAGTCCGGCATCGCCCTTTTTGGACCAACCATTTCCGCACTCATCATGGGTGATTGCAACGGATTTGACTTCGTGGATTTCACAAAATTTGATTTCCACCGCATCAAGATCGAAAAGGGCGATATTCAGACCCGGCCCGAGTTTGCTTTTGTACCCGATCCCGTCGTATCCCGCCTGTTTCCAGATTTCTGCAATCATTTGCGTGGGTGCATAATCGGCGACCCCGTGATCGTTGTCGGTTGGTTTGGAAAACGCATGATTTATCCATCCCCAGACCATTTCGTCAATTTTGGGCTGATCGGGTTCCTTGAATTGCCCTGTTTCGCTGATGTTGATGTAAAAAGGTAAATGGTCAGGCACGTTGCAGCAATCCACGATGTTGAGATCTCTCAAGGTACGAAAACAACCGACGGAAACTTTTGCCCCCACCAATGGGCGCACCTCGGATACGGCGGTGGTTTTGTCGGTTGCCGCATAGAAACAAGGGATGCCTTTGGGGTTCACTCTGCCCTCGGAAGCGCGGACTTTTTCAGGGAACATCCTTGATTCAGGGTGCGCGAAATGTTCTTTCACTTTTCCATAAACCTCGTGATCATATTCCTGATCTGTTTGCCCCAGTTGCGCCCGCAAGAGTACCGAACCCTCTGTCAAGAGATGCTCATGCTCTTTGGCACCTCGCCCGACTTCCTCCAGAAAGGCTTTGGATTCATCCGAGAGGATGTAACGGTTCCGCGACCGCACCTCGTGGGCGAATCGACGATAGGCGTTCCATGACGAAAATCCCATTTTTACTATCTCAGTCTTCCGGGGGTGGACGTTCCGCGTCTTTGGGCAAATCCGAAAGACCTTTCAGCGTAAAAGTGGTGCGCTCTTTACCGTTTTTGAACAGCACGGTTGATTTCACAAGATTAGCGATACAGGGCAGGTCAAAATAGGTTTGTTGCAGTTCCTTGGCTTGATCACCGGACAGCTCATCATCCAGTTTGCCGCTGATTTTGTGACCATCCTCATTCACAAAGTTAAAGCGCCAGTCCTCCAGCAAGAGCCCCCGGAAGGTTCCATGCATGTCGATCGTAGCGTCGGTGGTCTTTGTGTCTGAGACGCGGGTAAAGGCCTCACTGGCCTGGAGGGGGTTCAGGGAGCATCTGAAATCACCTGTTTCCAGGCGGAGGCCGGCATTGCCCTCGGACACGACTTTCAGGAAATCGCGCAGATTCTGAACGACGCGGGGAGACGTTTCGTCGAGTTCGATGGCGAAGTCTTCGTCGCTCTTGGCGGCGGATTCGATCAGGCGGGTGACATGCGCCAACGTTTCGGACAACTGGTCTTCTTCGAAGAGGTCGTTGTTCTCGGCTTTGGTCAGTTCCAGGCCGAAAGATCCCCGCGGCAACCCGGTGAGGAGAAGACTGGACTCGCTTTCTCCGGCGCGGCGGCCACGGGAGCCCAGGGTGCCATGCCAGCGGCAGGCGTGCTGGTTCATCACCATGTTCTGAAACGGTTCCAAAACCCTGCCGGCGAAACTGGCGTCAATTCCCAGGGAACCCCGGACGGGATCTCCGGAGAAAAACAGCACGGTTCGGGGTTCCTTGTTCCCGACCGGAAGCTGGGCGAGTTGTTCTTCGATCTCGGTTTTGCGCTGTTGGAGATTGAGCGACATGGCGGGATGTTGCGCCACATCCTGCAACAGGCGCTCCAACTCCAGGTGCTGGACTTTCAAAAATTCCCGTTGGCTGCGTGTGGTCATCATGATAGGGAATCCAGGTGACTGATTGCTTCCGCATCGATGTCAGGCGTGTTCAGGTCAATTTTCAGAATCAGGCAAACGCCAATCGGCGGCCTTTGGGTTGGGGAATCGGATCTCCGAATTCCTTCGCCGTGTCAATCCAGAGATCGATGGCGGATTGGGCATTGGACAAGGCTTCGTCCTGCGTGTCACCATGCGCCATACAACCGGGCAGTTCCGGGACATCCGCGATGTAGGCGTTGTCTTCGTCACTCCAAAAAAGAATGATTTCGTATTTGCTGTTCATAAGTCGCCTCCGAGCTTGTGTTTTAAAATGATTTCACGAATCTGTCGAACCTGATAGGGCTTCGCTTTCGATCCGCTGGACTGCAGATTGGGATGATCTTCGATGCCATTTTTTCGGTAGACATGGTGACTCCCACGTATTCGTTCATCAAAGCCGAGTCTTAGCAGTATGCCGCGTAGATCATCAAAATCAAGGTTTGCGCCACTCTGACCCATCAAAATCTTGTGCAGAATTTTGTCCCATTTACTCATAATAGGCTCCTGGAAAACAATTTGAGCATTGCCTGTCTCTGTCGATTGGCCACAACCGCATGACCTTTGCGCCGCTCATCCTGGATGAGCTGCTCGCAAAGGCCGTCAAAATTCCCGTCCCCGGCTTGCGTCCGGGCGCGTACACAGCGTTTGATCAGGTCGGCTTTCATGGGAACGGTTCTAGCGCAAAGCGCCGGGAAAGCCAATGGGAAAGAGAGGGGGGATGGGTGTTTTCCGACGGTCGGAAAATCCCTGGAATCGGTTTCCGATGATCGGAACGGGCGGGTTTCGGGGTGGTTCGGGGCACCGATTGCGGCGGAGTGGACGGGAGCGCCGATCTCCGTATTCGCCGGGGTGAAGGGGGACAGGAGCGCCGATCGCCGCATCGGCTGGGGCGAAGGGGGGATTCACCGTCAAGAGTGCTCGTGGTGGCCCTTAAAAACACAAAATATCGCGGTACCTTCTTCCTTTTTCAGCGGGGTGCGGCGTGATGATGTGGATTTCAGTTTTGACGAAAATTTGTTTTTCAGGGTTGCAACGCAAGGCCCTTGCGCTTATGGTATGAATAACTCCGAGCCTTATGGCTTAGGACATGGTTTCTTGCTCCGTGTACCGGTTAATCACGGAGCTTCTTTTTTGTCCCAGATTTTGACTCCCCCGGCTGTGTATCGCTGTATGTCCTGTTTTCCGGCGCAATATGCCGTTGAGAACTTCCAATCTCCGTCTTTGCGGCTTTCCAGCCAAACCACGTATTGGTCGTCCACAATCAGGTACAAACGCTTCGGCTGCCCTCTTTCGCGATCAAACACCTGCCAGCAAGAACTATTTGGTATCAGACCCAGCAGCAAGGGTTTGATCCACAACAGACGTTCAATCCGCTCTCTGGCGACCTGGTCTTTGGCGGATGGGCGTCTGGATCTGTTTTGTGATGTGAAAAAAGCGTGCTCAAATCTATCCGCAAAGAAATAGACCTTTTCTCCTGTGAGCAGTTCCAGGCAGCCACGGGTTTCGCCGGAAGAAAAAAACTCTTCCAGAAAGACCTGTTTGCCGATAGCGCAAACTTCCTCGTCGGACTTTTCAGCAATGTCCAGTTTCAGATTGTTAAGATCCAGGTTGAAGTCCATCAGGAAAGACGAATATGAAAGAGATTGAATTTTTCAATTTTGGGACTTGAAGAGGGCGATAAAATCGGAATGGCCCTTTTTTGGGATATATAGTCAATCAGCTCGGCCTTGGGGGAATCCGGGGAGAGGTTACGGCACCATGCGGCAGCGGTTGCACCTGTCAACAGGTCCACAAGCTGACCGAGAGGGGTGCGGTTCGAGTCAATGACTGTGAGATCGGAAATCCAGGCCCGTCCCGTCAGTTTGTTTTCCAGGACTTTTTTTAATTCATTGAAACGATGCGCCTCTTTATTTTGAATGAAATCAAGGAGGATTAAATATTCATTCTGGTTTTCAATCCACTGCCACAACAGCTCATAATAAAATTTGTAAAAGCCAAGCTCCCGGTCCGCGCCATGAAATTTTGCGTAGTCGAGGCGGCTTTGATCGATCACGATAACCCGATAGTTTAAATGAACCTGGTCAAAGAAAAAATCGATGAGGCGTTTATAGGCAGCAAGCTTCTGGTGACTGACCTTGCTCCACTTGATTTCCGAACCAAGCTCGTTGTCCAGACAACATGCGCGAAAAGCTTTGCTTAGCTGGTCCCTTTCTGCACGGGGCATCCATAAAGAACCAATGGCCATGTATGGGTTCTTTGGGTCGGGATCATGACGACTCTCATCGCAGTAGACTACATATTTCATGATTTTTCAGATCGAAGTGGGAAGAAGGTTTTGCCTGGACGGTACCTTGCGCCGCTCATCCTGGATGAGCTGCTCGCAAAGGCCGTCAAAATTCCCGTCCCCGGCTTCCGCCAGGGCGCGTACACAGCGTTTGATGAGATCGGCTTTCAT